>NZ_LXWA01000046.1:0-36216 GCF_001652315.1 Psychrobacter sp. SHUES1
ATGTGTATAGTGTTTCATAACGTTCTGATATGTAGGAGTTGAAGTTTGAAATGCAACACGGCACATCTTACTCTTCAACTCATTCTTTTAAAACGTTGCACTTCTTATTTGAATCTAGGAAATACTGTTTTTAATTTTTTAACCATTAGATTTGCGCTAAGGTCGTATTTTTATGAAAAAGCTGATTGTTTTATTGATTGTCATTGCCGTCGCTATCTATGGCGGTTCGCCTTATTACAGCGCTTATCAGCTTAAAAATGCCTATGACGCCAAAGATGGTGCAACGATCGCAGCGGCGATTGATTATGAGCAGGTGCGACCCAGTATTCAAAATCAGCTGACCAGCCAATTTGCAGTGACCATGACCAAATACCCATTGGTTGCCGAACTTGGCGGCGCGCCATTAACCGAAGCGGCCAACGGCTTTATTATCCAAGCGGTCGATGGCGCCATTACACCGCAAAATATTGAAAAACTGATTAACACCCAAGGTCAAGCCAATACCGCGACCAAGGAGCTTGCCGCCGCATGGGCGATAGCCAGTAATCAAGTCGATCTTAAAAATCTGATTCAAAATTTAATCATTCAGCGCGGCGACGTCAATGCCGTGGTCAAAAACCAAATGCAGCAAATCATGCAAAAACAAGCGGCCGAGCTTGAGCAACAAGCGGCGCAAGGTACGGATAGTGACAAGCCAAAACTGGCTTATTGCGGGATTAACTGCTTTACCATTAGCGGTCAGGTGAAAGGTTATCCGCTGACTATCGAGATGCAGCGCGAAGGTTTGATAAATTGGAAAATCGTCGATATTGTTTTACCGCAATAGCTGTTACTACAATAGCTGTCACTGAGATAGACTGATAGAATCAATCATTAAGCACCATTAAAAACTGCCCTATGGACATCGCTCATAGGGCAGTTTTTAATGGTTACTTTCTATGTTATAGACTTTTTAATAATCAGAGCTTTTAATAATCAGAGCTCTTAATAAACAGACTTCTTAATCATTTATTCTACACCCAAGAACTCTAAAAACTCTGGGCTCTCAAAGCTTGCTTGATAAAGGACGCCGTCTTCGCGGTAAATAGCCGGCGTTGCCATGACCGCAAGCCCTGCTGATTTTTCACGGTTAGGCGTTACATAATCGGCTTTACAGCTGGCTGGTGCCGGCGTCATTTTACCTTGTAGCATTGCTTTATCAAAAGCTGTGCGGCGGCTGTCCTCACTACCCTGACACCAGATAGCGCGCATTTGCTCAGGCGACTTTTCATAGATTGGATAACCGATGGTTTTTACCGTCACGCCTTTAGCATTAAGCATGGGTAGCTGTTGATGGAGACGGCGACAATAAGGACAATTGACGTCATTAGCGACATAAATAACCGCTTTCTCAGGGCTGGTGGCAGGATAAGTAATCAGTTGGCTGTGGTCTAAGGTTGCAAATACCGCTTGGTTTTTAAGGCGCTCAAAGTTGCTATCAAGCCCGATAAACTGACCGTTTTCAATCACTGATATCTCACCATCGGTGATATATTGCCCATCGTCTGATAGTAGAAATGGCACACCTTCTAGCGTCGCACCCCAAATGACTCCCGGCACGGCGGTATAAAAGAACGGCGTTTTGGCACTCATGTTTTTTAGCGCGCCCATATTTGCTAATAGGTCAGATTTTAGGCTGGCACTGACGGGCTTGCCCACTTGCAAGCTGCTGCTACGCGCTGGTGTTTTTGTGACGACGCGTTTGCTTGGATTCTTTTGTAGCTCGCCTTGGATGACATATTTACCTTCTTTGGTGATATGCAGCGGCGGCTGGCCTGCCAAATTCACTTGATACATATTGGGCAATTTAGAGGGCACAATAGAAGTGATTTGCGTTTTGATACCAGCTTGGCTCAGCAGTTGGCGTAATTGACTATCGACAGCTTTGCTCACACTGCTAGTCGCTTGCGTACTTTGTATACTTGCACTATTTTGCGGCGCTTGGTTGACATTATTTTTGATAGTGTCAGTGGCGCTTTGCTGCGCACAAGCGGTGGTGGTCAATAATATGACACTCATTAAGCTGGCAGATTTTAACAGAGAGAATTTCACAGAAGACTGTCCTATTGATTTTTAATAGCAATACTTTAAAAATGCTCATTATTAATAAAGCTGACTATATTATGTAAAAATATAGATTAAAAAAAGATAGGCAGACTTTAGCACAAGGACAGTTTTTGCAAAGGTATTAGGGCTTAATTTTGCAAAATTGCTACTTAGCTTTAAGAGATAGGCAACACAGACAGTGGCCAGGGAATATAACGGTAAACAGTGGACATTAAAAAAGCAGCGCACTTTTTCATGGCTGCTGTTTTTGCAGAAAATTTTTATGACTGTTTAAGATGCAGCAAAAACCAAACTTAGAATTTAGCGACTTCTTCCGGCGTTAAGAAACGACTGTCGCCTTTCTCCAAACCGTCTAAGGTAATATGACCAATACTGGCGCGATGCAGCTCGGTGACCCGATTACCAAAATAGCCCATCATACGTTTTACTTGATGATATTTACCCTGCTCCAAGGTCAAGCGTGCATGGGTTTCATCAATAAACTCAAGGGTAGCAGGCTTAGTTTCTTCGTGGTCGCCTTCTAAGAGAATACCTTCAGCCACTTCTTTGACGGCATTGGCTTGCGCGTCGCTGTCCATGGGACTTGCTAATGTGAGCTCGTATATTTTGGCATGCTCATGTTTAGGGCTGGTCACGCGGTGCAACCAACTGCCATCGTCACTGATAAGTAGGGCGCCCGTGGTATCGACATCGAGGCGTCCTGCAATACGCAAGCTGCCAAGCTCAGGTACCGCGATTAGCTCGGTGACGATAGGATATTCTTTGGCTTTTAAAGAGCATTCAAAACCTTCGGGTTTATGGAGCAAGATATAGCGATTACCAGTCGCAACCGACAATGGCTCGCCCGCCCACAGTACTTCATCGTTGACGATATCGACATGCAGCCCTGGATCTTTGACCACCGCATCATTTACCGTCACTTCACCGGCGTGCAAAATCCGCTTTGATTCTTTGCGCGACAGCTCAGTGGCTTTACTTATAAATTTATCTAGACGCATACGCTTGACTACCATTCGTTTTATACTACCAACCTCGTATTAAAAGCCAACTATACAAGCACGGCTCTCCTGCTTGTCCGCTGTCTTAAACGGTGAGAAGTGGTACTATAATAAAAAATTAAATAAACACTGCGCCCAATACGGCAGGCAGTGAAAGTTAAGTAAGTTTACCATATCCAACCTAGACCTGATGAAATATGAGCTATCAAACGCTAAAACATGCGGTCAGCACGCGCTTAGACATTAAAAAGTCTGAGTTTATTGCCTACGCCTATCCTGTTACCTCGCGCGAGCAAGCTATGTTTCACGTGGAACAGCTACGCGTAAAGTATGCCGATGCGCGTCACCACTGTTGGGCGTATATCATTGGCGACCCTAATAACACCACCAGCGCAGGTTTTGATGATGATGGCGAACCAAATGGTACGGCAGGACGACCGATATTAAATGTCTTACAGCATAAATCTATCGGCAACGTCATTATCATCGTCGTACGTTACTTTGGCGGTATCAAACTCGGTGCAGGCGGTCTAACTCGCGCTTATGCAGGTTCTGCGCAGGCGGCCGTCGATGAAATGGTACTGCTCCCGTACGTGCCGATGGCGCAAGTACAAATAATCGCTGAGTTTGCCACCGAAGCACAGTGCCGCTACGTGGTCGAAGATTTAGGCGGCCATATTGATGATGTGACTTATAGTAAACAAGTGACCTTGACCGTGACGCTTGCTGAAGCAGATATCGATCACTTAAAAGAGCGGCTGGCGATGGATGGGCGTGTCTTAGAGTCGCCATAATTGATAAGTATGTATGCAGAGCCATTTTTCTTAGTTCTTCTGAGTGGTAGTTCTAGATGAATTGCTTTGAGTGACCATACGTTCACTGAGCGTTCACTGAAAAGCATTGGTTTTGGCAACCGCCGTCGGTATGATAAGGCATTGATTGTTAAAGACGATTTTAACGATCATTCATATAACCATTAAATAAGAAACCTTTATGCCAACATCGAAACCACATAAAACCTTTACCCCTACCCCATTTAAACCGCCATTTTGGTTAAGCAATCCACACTTACAAAGCATTTTACCCAAATTTTTTGCCCCTAAAACGCCGACTTACCGCCGTGTGGTCGAAAAAGACTCCTTGGATGAAAGTGATATTGCCTATGACTTTTATGATGCGCATCCTATAGACGCCGATGTTATAAACTCAGCAGGTAATGGCGAGCTTGAGCAAACCCCATTAATCGTTCTATTTCACGGTATGGAAGGCAGTAGCGACAGCCATTATGCGCGCGCCTTAGCGTACCAGATGCATGCGCAAGGCTGGCACTTCGTCGTCGCCCACTTTCGTAGCTGCGGCGGTATTCCGGCGAGCGGTCGCGTCTTTTATAACGCCGGTGACACCGGCGAGCTGCACCATATGCTTGAGAACTTGCGCAAAAACTTTGCCCATATCTATACGGTAGGCGTGTCGTTAGGCGGTAATGCACTGGCAAAATATATGGGCGAATATGGCGACAAAGCGCTCTGTGATGGCGCAGCGGTGATTTCAGCACCTGTCGATATGTCGTCGGCGGCGCTTAGTATGCACAGCTTTTTGAGTCATCGTATTTATACGCCGTATCTGCTGAATCCCATTATCAAAAAAGCCTTGGCGAATGACATTACTAAAGATGAGATTGACTCTATCAAAGCGGTCAATCGTATCAGTGACTTTGATGATATCTTTACCGCCCCGCGCCATGGCTACCGCTCTAATAACCATTATTATCACGCCTCATCGGCACTGCCTTATTTGATAAAAGTGACCAAACCTTTATTATTAATCAGCGCCAAAGACGACCCTTTCCTTGGTTTTACCGCCACGCCAAACGACGTCTCCGATACTGTCACGCTTTTAGAAACCGAGCATGGCGGGCATGTGGGTTTTATTCGTTATAACGTCGATAAAGACAAATCGACGCATCTTTATAAACAATCAAGGTTTGATATCAATTGGTTGCCCGAAACGGTCAGCGCTTATTTTGAGTCTATTGGCGTGCTGTCTAACCATTGATAATGACATTTGCCACTCTGCCAAACTTTAGTCTTTTTACTTAACCTTTAACTCTTTGAGATTGCGCCATGTATCCATTTATTCGTTATGCCAGTACCATCGCTCGCGCCGCACTACAAGTAAAAAAGGGCAATACCTTAACGTTTAAAGATACCAGCGAGATTAGCTTTCGCTGTCGTCTGACCGATATTGATAATTTCTTGGAGATGAATAATGGTCGCGTGCTGACCCTTTTTGATATGGGACGTACCGATTTTGCGGTACGGAGCGGACTTGGTACACAGCTCTTAAAGCAGCGTTGGGGTTTGGTGGTCGCTGGCAGTACCATCCAATATCGCAAACGCATTCGCGCCTTTGATAAAGTCACCATGAAAACTCGTATTGTCGGCTTCGATGAGCGCTGGATCTATATCGAGCAGTCGATGTGGGTCAAAGGCAAGCCTTGCTCCTCTGCCCTACTGCGTACTGGCGTCACCGAGGGCGGCAAAGTGATTGAAACCTCGCGTGTCTTAGCGGCGTTAGATCAGGCGGATTGGGAGCTACCGCCGAGTGGTTACGTGGCAGAATGGATTATCAGTGATGCCGACCGTCCGTGGCCACCGCAAGCTTAAGGCTAATAACTCAACGGTTTTCGTAAGTCATAAGCACCACCTCTTAACCAAGTAACCTTATAAGTACTGTATAGCTACTATTTGCTAACAATACATTATATAAATAAGTATATTAAATGTTAGGATGGTAGTGAGTTTTTTACTCAACTGAATAATGTTTAAATAAAAAACAGTCTACTAAGGAAAACAATATGGTTAATAATACGGAATATGTCGGCACGCTATTTGATAATAGTGACTCAAACCCAAGCAAAATTACTTTAGCTTTTACCATGGCAGGAATTGCCCTGAAGAAAGGGCACTCTGCTTCCGTGATTTTGATGGTAGATGCGGTGCATTTGGCATTACCAAACGCCTTGGATGACGTCAATATTGGCGCGCCGTTTGAGCCTGCGAGCGAATTACTTGAAGCCTTTATCGAAAAAGGTGGTCAAGTATTGGTCTGCGGTGCCTGTATGAAACATAATGGCGTCGAAGAATCAGCCATTGATAAGCGCTTTACGGTCATCAGTGGTGATGATGTGGTTGAGCTGCTAATGAATACGAAAGGGTCGTTGCAGTTGAATTAAGCGTTTAAGCTAAGCAATATGTTTATAAAAATAGGTTGGTTTCTCAGTCGTCATTTTGATGGTTTGGGGGCTGACCTATTTTTTATTTAATTATTAATTACTAACCTTAGAAAAATATCGCTTTTATAGTGAAAATCTACTGCTTTTATCGAATAACGAAATACACATTATCTAACACGCTCGCCGTTCAGCTTTGCTAAAGTAAGTCATGCCAATTTTCTAATAATACTATTTTTAAAAATCAGAGTAGTAAGGAAAACGAGTGCTAGTACTACATTAAGTAGACTAAGCGAGTTTGACAGCGCTAATCGTATTTTTAAGCGTAGTATAAAATAACAAGGACGCCCGTCATGACCTTACTAAATACCTTTGATTTAACCTACCCTATCGTACAAGCCCCGATGGCAGGGGCAACCACGCCTGATCTGGCAGCGACGGTGAGTAACTTTGGTGGACTGGGATCATTAGGAGGCGGGACGACGGCGCCAACGGTTTTAAATGAGCATATTAATATCCTTAAATCGCTCACTGATCGCCCCTTTATGATCAATCTAATGGTGTTATCCGAGCACGATTCTACTACTTTGGATAGCAAAATTCCTGCTTGGTTAGACGAGTATTATCAGGAAAACAACATAGACATGGCATTACCTGAACGCCCTGCGCTAAACTTTGCAGAGCAACTTCAAGTGCTTTATGACAACCCTGTTCCGGTTGCGAGTTTCACCTTTGGCATTATCAGCGCCGAGCAAGTTCAGCGTTTAAAAGAGTTGGGCACACGCGTCATTGGTACTGCCAATCATCCGTTGGAAGCGAAAGCATGGGCAGATATTGGTGTCGATGCGGTCTGTATTCAGGGCTCGGAAGCGGGCGGCCATCGCGGTGGTTGGTTGCCACAAAGCGCGAGCGATCCATTGGGTTTACTGACGCTGATTAGTCAAACGCGCGCTTGCACCGATATTCCTTTGATTGCAGCGGGCGGTATTATGACGGGGCAAGCGATTAAAGCGGTGCAAACGGCTGGTGCTGAGCTGGCGCAAATCGGTACGGCGTTTTTGACCACCGATACATGCGCTATTAATGATACGTATAAGCAAGCGCTACTTGATGCCAGTCTGGGTAAGCGCAGTAGCGAGACACGTTTGACGCGACTGTTTTCAGGTAAGCAAGCACGCGGATTATTAAATGACTATTTGCGCGATTTTGGTCAATTTGAGAGCGCGCATGAGTTACCGCCCTACCCACAATTAAATGCCATGACCAAAAACTTGCGTGCTCATGCGAAAAATAACCTCAATGCCGAACATCAGTCTTTATGGGCAGGACAAGGGGTCGCTTTGGTCAGAGAAGAAAGTACGCTTGAATTGCTCGAGCGACTAGTAAAAGATTTATAACTTAAACGACTTCATTAAAACCTTATAGACAATAAAAGAAACACCAGAGCATCTGATGTTTCTTTTTTATTTTAAAATAAATACTTTTAACCAATCCCTAACGCTGTGCGTCTACTATATTTCTAAACGCTTTGTAATCGTCTGCCGTTTGTTCCACCGCCTCGATCATCGGTACATGACCAATTTCTGGCATCATAATCACCTGCGCTTGCGGGATGATTTTTTTTATGAGATTGACCGTTTCAGGTTTGATGATCTGATCTTTATCACCCCAAACGACGAGCGTTGGAATTTTATATTGGGCAATGATTTTGGCGCGTTCTTCGACATTATCGGTGACGATTTGCTCGAGGATTTTGGCGTCCAGCGCTTTGTTAGCGATACGCTCTTGGGCAAACACCGCTTTGACCGATTTTGGCAAATATGGCGGCTTATACATGACAAAATCATACATTTTGTAGAAGTCTTCATTGCTCTTAATCAACAGCGGATTGTTCTCTAACGTCGCGCCTTCTAATGATTTAGGAATGCCAGCTGACCAAAAACCTGCGCTATCGACGAGCCATAGACTTTTGACGTCTTTAGGGTATTTTGCTGCGTAAGCTACACTGATAGCGCCGCCCATCGAGTTGCCGCCGACATGAATATTGGACGCTAAGCCTTTCGCTTGCAGCAACTCATGTAAGCGCGTCGCTTGCGCCTCCGAGCGATAATCAGCGCTCATCGGTTTGCTTGACTCACCAAAACCAAGCAAATCAGGAATGATGAGATGATAGCCTTCTAACTGACGCGCGATACGGGTAAAGTTGTCTTTATTACCGCCAAAGCCATGAATGAGTAATAACGGCTCGCCAGCCACGTTGCCGTTTTCGGCATAGACCATCTTATCGCCAGAGGCCAATGTCAGCGCTTTGATTTCTAAATCAGACTTATTACGCTCATACTGGATAATCTTTTGGGTGGTATTGACCGCTAATTGATTGGGCGCGGTGGTACAACCGACCATAGAAAGACTAAAAAGCGCGGCAAGAGCTAGGCGTTTTAAGAGCATCGAAACATCCTTGTTATAGTTATTAGAGAGAAAAGTTAAAGGCGGTTAAATCGCAATCTTAGCATAAGACTATTAAAGGCTAGTTTATTTAGTCAACAATTTATCGATGTAATCGGTAGCCTTGTCGTATCTATCATCATAGTTGCCGCTGATAATGTGATAGCGCACCCCAAACTCATTTAATAAAGATTTTAGAAATTGATTGTTTTTATCGCGAACTTGCACTTCACCAAAAGACCTCAAGCCGTCACCGACCCACTCAATATCTGTTTCCAAAAACAACCACAAGTCATAATCTTGTAGTTCGGCGATTTCATCAAGTATACTTTGTCTTATGCCCAGATAAGCCATCGAAAAAAACTGGGTCGTAATTGCTTCTGTATCCACGAAATACACCTTGTTTGCCGTCTTTCTAGCTTGCCTCTCATGATATTTATGTTCATAAGCAATCTGGGGAAAATCTTCAAGCAAGACAATTTCAGCGTTTATTTCCTCATAAAACTTGCGCCCTGCTTCTTCGACATAGCAAGTGTCGTAACGATGGGCTAAATTTTTTGCTAATGTAGTTTTTCCCGTACTTTCTGTACCAACGATAACGACACTTTTGACAAAACAAGGCTTTACCGCGTCGGGCAACATATCCCAATACTCAATCGCGCCGTCACGACGTAGCTGGCTTGCGGATATAGGATAAAGCTTACGGTCGGCGTCGATGACAATATGCTTTGTTTTAGGATATAAGTCATCGAAGTAATCACTATAACTTGGTTCAGAACTAAAAATAAAATCAATGGGCTTGCGTATTAATGCTTTAATCCTATCAGCGCAGCTTTGCCAGTCAGGCTCAGCGTTAGCATGAGCTTGGGAATAAGCATTAGTACCAACATCGATATGAGTATCAGCATTTTTCTTAATATTGGTTTCTTCTATTGCATAGACGTGTACATTATCCAGCTCTTTAGTAATTTCATGCCACCAACGCAGTCTTTGCTCCACCGCTATCGGGGCGATTTTACTTTTATGAAAATAAACCTCACGTTCAAACATCACGTTATAAGTCACTATGAGGTAAAGCTTATCGACCATAGCTGCCGCTTTGCGCATCGCATGCACATGCCCTTTATGTACTATTAAGAACTTGCCACCAAACATACCTATCGTTTCTTTTTTCATATTGTCATTGTTTACTCTCGATTAGCTTTAGTACTACTACTGCCTATTAATACATTATATAAAAAAACGTTACCAGTCTAACCAAGATAGCACAGACAAGGTCATCTATAATGAGGGTTTTTATGTCATAAAATATAGCCAATTTGGATGGCGCAAAAGGATAAACATTGAGTAAGACAACTACCTCCACTGCTAAAAGCCGTGACCTCACCCAAGGGTCAATTGCCAAAACCATGCTGCTATTTGCCTTGCCAACCCTTGGCTCATCAGCCTTGCAGTCGTTGAACGGCTCGATTAATGCCGTCTGGGTAGGTCGATTTTTAGGGGAAGAGGCGCTGGCTGCGACGGCAAACGGCAACATCTTGATGTTTATCCTCATCTCCTTCGTTTTCGGTTTTGGTATGGCGGCGACTATTTTGATAGGTCAAGCTATGGGACGCCGTAATGATACGATGGTGAAAAGAACCATGGGCACGGCGCTGGGTAGTATTATTCCGATCAGTATATTGGTATCGGCAATCGGCTGGCTATTTGCTCCACTGCTGCTTAACCTGCTTGGGACACCAGCAAGTGCGGTAGAGCTTGCGCTGACCTATCTGCGGATGATTTTTGTAGCGATGCCTGTCACTTTAACTTTTACGCTGATCATGATGGCACTACGCGGAACGGGCGACTCTACCACGCCGCTTTGGTTTATCATTATTTCGGTCGTTATCGACCTGATTTTGACGCCGGTGCTGATTTTGGGTATCGGCCCCTTTCCTGAATGGGGTATCTTTGGCTCGGCTTTTGCAACTGCTGTCGCCAATGCTCTAGCGCTGATTGGTATGATTGTCACTATGTATTTGCGTGGTTCTGTGCTGACACTTAAGTTACCCGAGCTGCGTTTTTTACGCGCAGACCGAGATATCCTAAAGTCGATGTTTTCAAAGGGTCTGCCGATGGGGCTGCAGATGATTGTTATCTCATCAGCAGCGCTCACAATGCTGTCGCTCATTAACCGCGAGGGCGTACAGACAACGGCCGCTTATAGCGCGACGCAGCAGCTTTGGACCTATGTGCAGATGCCAGCGATGGCGCTCAGTGCAGCGGCCAGTGCCATGGTCGCACAAAATATCGGTGCCAATCAATGGAACCGTGTGGCGGGCATCACGCGCTGGGGGCTTATCTTTAACGTGATATTGACGGGCGCTATGATTGGGGTACTAAGCATTTTTGATGAGACTATTTTGGAGCTATTCCTTGGTAGTGACAGCGCCGCCGTGCCGATTGGGCGCCATATTCAGTTGATGGCGACATGGGGCTTTATCTTTTTTGGCATTGCGCAAGTATTCTTTGGCACCATGCGTGCCAACGGTTATGTGGTTTGGCCGCTTATCGTCATGGTGATTTCGATGTATCCTGTGCGCCTTGGCTTTGCGTTCGGGCTTTATCCACTCCTTGGAGCCGATGCGCTTTGGCTATCGTTTCCAGCTGGCATGGTAGCAACGGCGTTGATGGGCGCAGGATTATATCTATACGGCGGCTGGCGCAAAGGTAAAAACATGCCCGCCGAAGAAGCAGCGCAAAGGTCGGAGGAATTTCGCGCTCATACCGGCACCAGTGCCTCGTTTCGTGATATTTTACCGACCACAGTGTGGAAACTCTCGCCTTTACGCCGTATTACAAGGCTGCGTCGTCGACTACAAAAACGCCTGCAAAAACACCGTATGAGAAGAAAACATAAACGTTCCTCGCGCGGTTTATAGGTAGTCAATGCAATGGGTTTAAGTTCAACCGTTTTAAAATTAACTATTTTAAAATCACTAACCTTAAAATCAAGAACTTAATAAAAAATCCACCGCTGCTGCTGCATGAATTGCAGTGGTATCAAATACGGGAATGGGGCTGTCTGCTTGCTGAATCAGCAATCCAATTTCGGTACAGCCCAAAATGACGCCCTTTGCGCCTTTATCCGCTAAGCCTTCAATCACTTGCTGATAATACTGGCGTGAGCTATCAAGTAGCTGACCTTGACACAGCTCCTCATAAATAATGCGATGTACCTCTACCCGTGTGCCTGTCTCTGGTATTAACACTTGCAAGCCTGCATCTATCAAACGCTGTTTATAAAAATTCTCTGTCATGGTGAACTGTGTACCAAGTAGCGCAACTTTGGTTAGCCCTTGCTCCTTAATCGCCGCAGCGGTGACATCAGCAATATGAATAATCGGTAAGTTGGTAGCGGCTTGAACGTCATCGACGACTTTATGCATGGTATTAGTCGCGATAAGCAAACCTTGCGCGCCAGCCGCTTGCAGACGTTTGCCGCTATTGGCCAATACTTTACCCATTTCATCCCATGCGCCTTGTGCTTGCAGCGCCTCAATCGGTGCAAAGTCCACGCTATGAATCAGTAAATCTGCTGAATGCAAATTGCCAAGTCTAGCTTTGACACCCTCATTTATCAGTCGATAATAGCTTTCGGTACTCTCCCAACTCATGCCGCCGATGATGCCAAGCGTCCTTTGTTTACATGAGTTTTTGGATAAATGTTTTTCTACGTTCTGCGCTAAATTACTTGGATTGGCAGACATTTTTATCCTCATAGAGTTGTTTTGGATAGTGCTAAGTTTACTTCATCAACATGAATGGCGACAAATTATTAAAACTGAATGATAACAATATAATAAGGCGGACTTGATGATTGATAATAACCATTTTACCTCGCAGTCATCACGCGTTATCATAGTCGCCGCTAAGCATGAACAATGCTTTATCTCATCCTCTCTCATCGCAAAATATCACGTTTACAGCAGCAGTGAAACGTGGCTCTCATCAAGCAGGACAACAGAACATTATGGCAAACTTCCCGACCGTCAGAATACGCACGCGGCGCAAATACTATCGGCTGATTTTCACCTTTTTAATGGCGCTGATGATGTCGACGATTATCTCGACGGCCCTGCTACTGATCAATGTAGGATTTGTCGAAGGCTTTTTTATCACGCTGTTTAATTCGTGGAAATATGCCTTTATGGTCGCTTGGCCGAGCGCCTATATTTGCGCCTATTTAATCCAAGAGCACCTGCTGAGTAGGATTGAGTTTTATTAAAACATAAAAGTTAATAAATCATAAAATTTAGTAATTTATAAACTTTAGTACATTATGCCAGCGTAAAAACAGCTAAGATAGGCTAAAAACCGTTTTTAATCAGAGGCGACTATGAGCCACGCACGGCGTACTATTGAGCAGTTACTGCAGCAAGATATCCTCTCTCTTAAAAATGCCGAGGCAGCAGCAACGCATCTAGAAGTCTATCCGAGTAAACGCAGGTGGCTAGACTTTTTTGATAAGGCGCTGCTGATTATTGGCGCGGTAGCACTGGTCTTATCCCTAGTGTTTTTTATCGCTTATAACTGGCAAAACTTGGGCAAAATAGGCAAATTCGCTTTAGTTGAAGGAGCGCTGACGATCACTATTGCGCTTTATGTAGCACTGTCTTTTAGGCGACAATTTCAACTGATTCGGCAGTTATTATTACTTATCGCTAGTATTATTACCGGTAGCTTATTGGCGCTATTTGGGCAGGTCTATCAAACAGGCGCTGATACGTGGCAGCTTTTCTTTGCTTGGGCGATACTGATTACACCTTGGGTAGTTATCGCCCGTTTCCCTGCGCTCTGGCTGCTTTGGTTAGGGCTAATCAATGCATTTTTGCTACTCTATTTAGATGTCGCAAATCTACAATTTATTAAATATAGCCTGCAAAACGTCTCTCAAGTAGCCATCCTTGCACTATTTAATTTTATTGCCTTTTATAGTTGGCTGATTGGTTTCGATAATAAAACTTCCTCTTCTACTCCCTATCTGTTTCATCGCATTAACGTTAAAAAATCCACTGCTCAAATAAACAGCGCTCAAACCAATTCCAGCTTGCATTGGAGCACTTATGTCGTCGGTTTATTAAGCACGTTTTTTATGACGTATCTGGCGATTGTCACGGTCTTTGATAATGGCAATATCTGGGCGACGCTTATCGCTACCATAGTATGGTTAGGCTGGTGCGGCTTTATGCTTTGGCAGTTTTATCAGCGCCGTCTTGATTTACTGATGCTGACCTATTTGTCGTTTTCTATCATTATTGTGGTGATGTTTCGGGTCGGCAAATGGCTGTTAGATGATTTTGAGGGGGGTGGATTTCTACTATTAGCCTTGCTACTTGTTGGCATGAGCTCTGCGGCAGTTGTGTGGCTGCGCAAAGTTGCTTATATCAACAATGATGACACTATCTCTTCTATTATTAAGGGAGACAGTGATGAACAATGAGCTGAATAATATCAACCATAACAAGCAACAGCCCGAGATTTTGCTATTACAACAGCAGGGATTCATCGACGCACAAAACGTCAATGATAAGCTTTTAAATAATGCAGCTGCAGCGCCTAGCCCGTGGTTTATCAGTTTGCTTTTTGGTTTTAGTGGCGTATTTGCCAGTTTATTTTTTATCGGGTTTTTGACCTTAATTTTAGACAACACCGGCTTGCTTGATAGTACGCTAGCGCTATTTATTATTGGCGCGATATTAAGCGTTAGTGGCGGATTCTTATTTTATAACGCCCGCTTGCGCCATAGCGCTTTTTGGAACAGTTTAGCCTTTGCAGTTACTCTAGCAGGTCAAGGTTATATCGCCTATGCTTTACTAGCGAGTGAGATTACAGAGCCGCTCAGTATAGTACTATTGTTCCTTGTACAACTGTTGATGACGGTTGTCATTCCCAATTTTGTCTATCGTTTATTGAGCGCAACCTTGGCTTTAGTCTGCCTACTTTACCTGTTAAATTACTATCACTTATCCGAAGTCAGCTTAGGATTATTGGCTTTGATAACCAGCGTGACTCATTTACAGCGTTATACACTCGCTGTATTTATCCCGAGAAAATGGCGAATGAATGCGTTAGAAATCATGAGTGCTATGGGCTATGCGAGCGCCTATGTCTTGCTCAGCATTTCCGTCTATTTTATCGCTGCGGAATATGGCAATAGCTTTGATAGTGATGGAAAAGCCTTTAGCTATAACTACTACCTGGCCCAAGGGCTATTAACGCTTGCCAGTCTTTATGCTGCTTATCTCATTTTAAAGCGCTATCACAGCAAATTATTATCAACAGCAGGACTACTCATTAGCGCTGCGATTGTATTACTTGGGATCATGTCTATTTATGTCTCAGGCTTATTGGCCACCAGTTTGATTATTATCATTGCTACTGCTAATAGCCAACGCGTGCTATTAGGAATGGGCATTATTGCCTTGGTCGGTTATATCTTTTGGTATTACTATCAGCTCGATACTTCTTTATTGGTCAAGTCCGTTTCCCTGTTTGTTATTGGAATCGCGCTATTGTTGCTGCGCTGGCTGCTTATCAAAAGCTATTTTACGAAGATAAAACCAAGCGCTAACGACAATCAGGAGCGGCTGTCATGAATGATAAAATTTTGACCAAGCGCTTGCTTAAGGGCACATCAAAGACCCATTGGCTACGAAAACCGGCTGTCACGATTATTATTGCCCTTCTTGGATTGGCGCTGGTATTGGTGGTGATGACGAGGAATATTATTAAATACGAAAACCATCTCGCGACTGGCGATACGGTTTTATTAGCGCTTGCACCCGTTGATCCACGCGGCTTTATGCAGGGCGACTATATGACGCTTAGCTATGCGCTAGAGCGTGACGTATTTGCCGCCTTAAATAAAGACCCCGGTAGCTATCCTATTAACGAACAAGGCTATGTCATTGTCGCTTTAGACCAACATAATGTCGGACAGTTTAAGCGCTTAGCGGCTAATCAGCCTAGAAATCTAGCCTCTAATGAGATGGCGCTTCACTACCGTATCCGTAACGGCGTAATGCAGCTTGCGACCAATGCTTTTTTCTTCCAAGAAGGTCATGGCGAAGCATTTGAGGCAGCAGAATATGGGCTATTTCGGATTAATGATAAAGGGGAGCCGCTACTGACCAATTTAGTAGATGACGATTTTAAGGTTATTAGTCCAGAGCAGGCACATGCAGAACAAATAACCACAGAACAAACTGCTAATGATTAATGAAACCAACTAAATGCTGCTCACTTAACGCTGACTACTTTGCTTTACCAAAGTAATATTGCGACAAGCAAGCTGGGTTTGCTACTGTTGATGGCTACAAATTTATTCGCTCGTCAAAAACATTTGAAACAAACTTAAAATTAAAAAAAGGATTTATTATGCGTAGTGCAACCTATGATCATTTTGGCAAACCAACTGAAGTATTGAGCCTCGGCGACCGTCCTATCCCCGAGCCAAAAGCCAATGAGGTGCGCGTCAAAACCATTCTCGCCTCCATCCATAACCATGACCTACTTACCATTCGCGGTCAGTACGGCTTTAAACCTGAAATGCCGGCTATCGGTGGTAGCGAAGCCTTAGGCATTATCGATGCCGTTGGTAGTGAGGTTAAAGACTTAAAAGTCGGGCAACGCGTGGCAGCTGCCAGTGTGCAAGCAACGTGGGCAGAGTATTTTGTCGCATCAGCCGATATGGTGTTTCCTATCCCTGATAGTTTAGAAGATAAAATGGCCGCGCAGCTGATTGCCATGCCGCTGAGTGCGTTGATGCTATTAGAGTTCTTAGAAGTAGAAAGCGGTCAATGGGTTATTCATAACGCCGCCAACGGTGCCGTTGGTAAATCGCTTGCCATGCTAGCGGCGGCGCGCGGCGTCAAAACCATTAATCTGGTAAGAAGTGACGATGCCATAAAAGAGTTAGATACTCTCGGTATCAAAAACAATATCAACACCTCAGATGATGACTGGAAAGAGCAAGTCAAAGCGATCATCGGTGATGATAAAATCAGTGCGGCGGTCGATTCAGTCGGCGGTGAAAATAGCGGCGATTTGTTATCGTTACTCGGTCATGGTGGCACCTTCGCCGCCTTTGGCGCGATGTCGGGCAAACCTATGGTCATCAATCCTACCCATATGATTTTCAAGCAAGCGGTGATGAAAGGCTTTTGGGGCAGTAAGCTCAGTCAAGAGATGAGTGTGCAGAATAAACAGCGCCTAGTGAATGAACTGATCGATAGAGCGGTAGACGGACAATTAAAACTGCCTGTAGAAGCGGTATTTGATTTGGCCGATATCGTAAAAGCGGTCGATGGCAAATTGCAGTCAGGCAAAAAAGGTAAGGTATTGCTAAAGCCTTAAACTATCGTTAACTTGTAACTTAACTAACCTTCGTTTTATTGACCATGGCAGCGTTCTTTATTAAGAGCGCTGCCATTTTTTATGGCGACTTTTTATAACCTATCTCTTATAGCCTACCGCGCAATATCCTGATAAATAGCAACAACGTTCCTTTACCAAAGTCAGGTTGCGGCTTGCAAGACCCGCTTGTTAAGGTTGATGGGCAATTATCTACTGACGTCGCTTAAAAATTAAAACATTGAATTAAAATAATAAAGGAAATCATCATGCGTAGCGCTACTTATAACGAATTTGGCAAACCTTCAGAAGTACTGAGTATCACCGACAGCCCTACCCCAGAACCCAAAAACAACGAAGTCCGTATCAAGACCATCCTGTCCTCTATTCACAATCACGACATCGTGACCATAAAAGGCGAATACGGTCATAAACCTGATTTGCCTGCCACTGGTGGCTCTGAGGCGGTTGGTACGATTGATACGTTAGGTAAAGACGTCAAAGGTTTTAAACAAGGTCAGCGTGTCGTCGTGTCTGGCGTATCAGGAACTTGGGCGGAATATTTTATCGCGCCGGCAAAAAGCATTATCCCTATTCCAAATGCCATCGATGATGAAATGGCCGCCCAGTTAATTGCCATGCCGATGAGTGCACTGCTATTGATTGAATTTTTAAATATTAAGCCCGGTCAATGGCTTATCCAAAATGCCGCCAATGGTGCGGTCGGTGAATCGATGGCGATGCTAGCGCCTGAGCGTCATATCAATACGATTAACTTGGTACGCAGTAAAGAGTCAGAACAAGAGCTTATCGAGCTTGGTATCACTGAAAATAACATCGTGACCGATGATGACGACTGGAAAGAGCAAGTACAAAAAATCGTTGGTGACGCCAAAATAAGCGGCGCGGTCGATGCGGTCGGCGGCAAATCAGGCGGTGAGCTGCTGTCACTACTCGGTAAGCATGGCGCAATGGCATCATTGGGGTCGGTGTCTGGCGAACCGCTGATGCTAAACCCGAGCAATCTGATTTTCAATTTGACTAAAGTTAAAGGTTTTTGGGCAAGCGATTTGATGCAAGAAATCAGCGCCGATGATAAGCAGCGTTTAATTAAAGAGCTGATTGAGCGTGCCTCAAGCGGTATCCTAAAACTCCCTACTGGCGGCATCTATGATTTAGACGATATTCAAAAAGCGGTTTCAGAAGACGTCCAGTCAGAGAAAAAAGGTAAGATATTGATTAAGCCTTAAGCTGCTTTTGCAAAGAGCATTTACTATAAAAGCAATAAAAAAGGATTCAGACAATGTCGAATAACAAAACCTTTAAAGCCTTAGTGGTTCACGAGACTAGCAACGGTGAATTTAAAAAAAGCATTGAGCAGCGCAGTGTCAGCGACTTGCCTGACAATGATTTATTAATCGAAGTCCATTATTCATCATTAAACTTCAAAGATGCTATGTCAGCATCCGGCAACAAAAGAATCACCAAACACTACCCGCACACACCCGGTATTGATGCCGCTGGTGTGGTGGTCAGTGATAAGTCTGGAACCTTTACGGAGGGTCAAGAAGTCGTAGTCTTTGGCTATGATTTGGGCATGGATACCGATGGCGGTCTCGCTCAGATGATATCTATCCCTGCCGATTGGGCGGTCGAATGTCCGTCTTCGCTCACGCTAAAAGAAGCCATGATCTATGGTACGGGCGGTTTAACCGCAGCGTTAAGTGTGCAAAAGCTTGAGAAAATGGGCGCAAAACCGGAAGACGGTCCAGTCGCGGTGACGGGTGCAACGGGCGGCGTCGGTAGTATCAGCATCGCTATATTAAGTCAGCTTGGCTATGAGGTCATCGCCTTCTCTGGAAAGCCTGAGCAAAGCGACTATCTAAAAGCGCTTGGCGCAAGCGAAGTCCGTCATCGCGATAGCATCAATGAGATCGGCGATAAACCTGTCGGTCGCGAGCTATGGGCAAATGCTATTGACACCATCGGCGGCGACTATCTGGCAAACCTACTAAAGCAAACCAAAGCGGGCGGCGCAGTGACCTCTTGCGGCTTGGCGAGCGGCGCTGAATTTACGATGACGGTATTGCCGTTTATCACTCGCGCGGTGTCCCTACTCGGTATCGATTCGGTCTATATTCCCCTAGCTGATAAAAAAGCCATTTGGCAGCGCGTCAGTACTGATATGAAGTTGCCTAATTTAGAGAATTATTGCGAAGAGATTACGCTTGAGCAAACGCCGGAATACTTAGATCGCTTTATGGCTAGTCAGACGGTTGGGCGTTATGTGGTGAATGTGCGGGGTTAAAGCTTAGATTGTTAACAGCTAAATTTTATAAGCAGTGGCGGTGTTCTTCACTTTGGAGAGCACCGCTATTTTTTTAAATCTTATAATAGAATTTTATAAACTCCAAAAATTGCGATTTAATGCAAGAACCATAAAAACACTTATCAACTATAGTAAACTCTATTAGCTTAATAAGAAAATAAGGAAGCCATAGTGTTTGAAATAGGAAAAATCTATAACCGTCGTTCTGATATACACAGTATATATAAAGGGCAACAATATGGTGGCATAGCAACGCCAGCCGAGCATCCATATATATTTATTTTTACCGGCGATGCTGGCGGCGAATATGGCTATATTGATGATTTTGACCCTAACGGCACCTTTAAATATACGGGTGAAGGCCAAGAAGGCGACATGAGAATGACCAAAGGTAATTTGGCAATTCATGACCATCAAAAAAACAATAAAGAAATTCTACTTTTCGAATCAACATCACGAGGCTTTGTACGGTTTTTAGGGTATTGTAATTACGTTTTTCATCATATTGCAGAACGACCAGATAGAAATGGCGAGCTTCGTGACGCTATCGTTTTTCATCTAGATATAGTTAATACTAAAAATACTGATATAGCTCAAACTCTGTCCCCTAAAGTAGTTGAAGCCCCTAAAGCCGTTTATATCACTAAGCCTAGTAAAGGTAAGTCATTACAGCAATTACGAGAGATTGCCTTAAGTTCAACACCAACCCACGCAAGCACTAAAGAAAAAATTCAATCTATTCAAAACCGTAGTACAGCCATTAAGCTATATGCCAAAAAAAGAGCTAATGGTATATGCGAGGGATGTAATGAGACAGCTCCATTTGAAACTAAATCTGGACCTTATCTCGAAATCCATCATCTAACTAGGTTGGCAGATGGTGGTGCGGACTTACCTCAAAACATTATTGCGTTATGTCCTACCTGTCATCGAAAAGCTCACTACTCTTTAGACTGTTTAGAATTTAATAATCAGTTAATAAACAAAGTTGCTGCTATCGAAGCAAAACTTATCGAGTAAAACTTTTATGTTTAAAACAAAAAACACCCAACCAAGTTGAGTGTTTTAACTAAAGAGAAGTGCCGCTAAATCAAATTATTTTTTCTTCTTTTTCTCAGCACGTTTTTTCTCAATCAGGGTTTGAGCAGTAGTATTTTCTTCCCACCAATCGCCCATATCTTGCCAGTAGAGATAAGCCTGCTCTTTACCACCAATTTCGATACCATAACTATTGATACCCATACCGCGTGGTCTAGGATGACGCTTTTTAAGAATTTCATGCGCCACTTCAGGCAAGTTATCTTTTGCGATATCCCACTCTTTTTCAGCCTTATCTAATTTATCTTGATAACAGTAAGCCAGCACCTTACCGAAAGCGATATTTGCAAGCATATCCTCTGGATAGTTGCCGCAAATTCGAATTATTTTCTGATACTCTTCGGTAAACATGTACCATTCTATCAGCGCTTCACGCATACCTAGGTTATCATTAGGGCAAACTTGTAGCAGCCTTTCTCCCTGCTCGCAGGCTTCATCAAAGCTCATATTGTCAGCATAGACATTTGCCAGCTGAAACAGCGCTCGCAAAAAGGGACGGTTCTCCATGATGCCCCATGGCAGCTTACTTTTTTGCCAATTAAAGTTTTTGGGGAAATACTCTAAGTATAGGCGCATACATTCGCGGCTACTCAATAGTGCTAAAAAGCTGTCGTCATGCTGCTCACACAAAAATGCTAAGTTAAAGTAAGCATCAGGGTCATTCATATTCTCTAATACTAAAAACTGAGCAATATCACGAGCCACTTCATAACCTTCTTTCTCCAGCGTCATCTGTATCACTTGGAATGAGGTTGGCGGCTGCTCATCAAAGTCTTGCACAATTTCATGCTGAAATTTGGTCATGACTTCATTCATAATATCGTTGATATCACGACCTCTTTTTACCTCGGCATCTACAAAGGCTTTTATTTTAAGATTAAGCGCTCTACCAGCGCCAAGCGCATTTGATCTATTGTCAGCCAACTTATCGCTAACGTCATCTTCAAACATCCACTCGTTTTGTCCCACATGAACCAGTTTCATAGTCCATCACTCCTTTGCGTTGATATTACAATCATAGCGTATGAATAATTATTCCCACTCAATCGTCGCCGGCGGCTTACTCGACACATCATAAGTCACGCGAGATACTTCCGCGATTTCATTCATGATGCGGTTCGATACCGTCTCAATCAAATCATACGGCAGATGCGCAAAGCGAGCCGTCATAAAGTCTACGGTCTCAACGGCACGTAGCGCGATCACCCACGCATAGCGGCGACCATCACCGACCACGCCGACTGATTTAATCGGTTGGAATACCGCAAATGCTTGCGCAGTCTTGTCATACCAGCCTGAGCGCTCCAGCTCTTGCATAAAGATGGCATCGGCAAGGCGCAGGATATCGGCATATTCCTTTTTGACTTCGCCAAGGATACGCACGCCCAAACCCGGACCTGGGAACGGATGACGGTAGATCATTTTCTCTGGTAGGCCAAGGGTGATACCAAGTTTACGCACTTCATCTTTAAACAAATCGCGTAATGGCTCGACCAACTCAAACGCCAAATCGTCTGGCAGACCGCCAACGTTATGATGGCTCTTAATGACATGCGCTTTGCCTTGATGCGATTTTGCTGATTCGATAACGTCAGGGTAAATCGTCCCTTGTGCCAAAAATTCAATGACTTTGCCATCGCTTTGCGCGCTGATTTCACGGGCGCTATTGGCGAACACATCGATAAAGGTTTTGCCGATGATTTTACGTTTGGCTTCGGGATCAGACTCGCCTGCTAAGGCGTTTAAGAATAAATCTTCGGCATCGACACGGATGACTTTGACACCCATGTTTTCAGCGAACACTTGCATCACCTGATCGCCTTCGTGCAAACGCAAGAGACCATTATCAACGAACACACAGGTCAGCTGATCGCCAATGGCTTTATGCAATAGCGCGGCAACCACTGAGCTATCGACACCGCCGGATAAACCGAGCAATACTTGTTTGTCACCGATTTGCTCTTTGAGCTGTGCCACGCGCATATCGATAATATTGTCAGGCGTCCAATCGCCGGCGCAGTCGCAAACCTGATGGACAAAACGACCCAATAACGCTTGACCTTGTAAAGTATGCGTCACTTCAGGGTGGAACTGTAGACCATAGTACTGCTTGTCGTCATTGGCCATAATGGCAATCGGACAGCTCGGCGTACTGGCGATAATATCAAAGCCTTGCGGCGCTTCGATCACTTTATCACCATGACTCATCCAAACGTTTAGCGTGGTCGCGTTGTCTTCACTGACGTGGTCTTCGATACCTTCGGTTAATTTTGAATGACCATCGACATTGATGGTCGCGGCACCAAATTCATGGATATCGCTGGCATGAACTTTACCGCCGAAACGATCCGCCATTGCCTGCATACCGTAGCAAATGCCCAATACTGGCACACCAAGCTCAAACACGGCGTCATTGATACGCGGGCTATTTTCCGCATGCACGCTCTCAGGGCCGCCCGATAGGATGACACCTTTTGCGCCAAAGTCCGTGATGCGCTGGGTGTCGATATCATAAGGGAACATCTCACAAAAAACGCCAGAGTCGCGTACACGGCGAGCAATCAGTTGGCTATATTGCGAGCCAAAATCAAGAATAAGAATACGATCTTCTTTGATAGTAGGGATAGCAGCGGCAGTGGTCATAAATCGATGTCCATCAAGAAAAAATTAGTGCCCTATTTTAACAAGTTTGCGCCTATTAATGGCTATTAGATGGTGAATTATTGACGATTTTTGCGAGATATTACGCCTTGATAAGAATAATACGCCAACGCGAACCCCAATAATGCCGCTACTAAATAAAAGTCATAAATTTTTATTATACAAAAGACGAGTCTATATGAAATATTTGTTTATATTGTGCTATGCTCAAACGATAAATATGTTTGCTTTAGGATTGGTGATTGGCATAAGCGCTTAATATCGTATGATTTTTACGATAACCCTGAGCCTAATCATTCATCTATGCTGAGTAGAAAAACTGAGTCAGCTTCAACCGAATCCTTTAGTATAAAAACTGTGATAACGAATCGACAGGTATGTCCCTATGAGCATAATCAAATCTCTTATTCGTAAAACCACCAACTTTCCTGCTACCAAAAACACTGATAATAATTTAGAACCTATCCAAAAAAATAATACGGCTACTAATTCGACTGCCAATACGCCTATTGAGCAGACGCGCTGGAACGGTTGGGGCAATGTCAGTATCAATAAAACTGTCTCGCCGCATGGTGCAAAATTAATAAAATCACATATCGGTAAAACCAAAAAACTGTCCTCTGTGAGCTTACAACAGGTACTCAAAACCGTACCAAAATCACGCCTGCCTGCTGCGCTCACCGACCTTAATATCGTCTCAACTGATAAAGAAGTGAGGCTCAGACATGCGCGCGGTCAAAGCTTCCCTGATTGGATAGCGATGCATGGCGGCGACTTTGAAGTATTTCCTGATGGAGTCGCTTTTCCTGAATCGACCGCTGATGTCGAGACTTTATTAACGCTCGCCAATGAGCATGACTTAATTGTCATTCCTTTTGGTGGCGGCACCTCAGTCGTTGGACATATCAACCCACAAAAGGGTTCACGTCCAGTCCTTACCATCGCCATGAGCAAGATGGATCAGCTGCTTGACTTAGATTTTGAGAGCCAAATCGCAACCTTTGGCGCGGGCACACAAGGGCCAGCTGTCGAAGCGCAATTGGACGCGCACGGTTACCGCCTAGGACATTATCCGCAGTCTTGGGAGCTATCAACGCTTGGTGGTTGGATTGCCGCGCGCTCTAGCGGTCAGCAGTCATTGGGCTACGGACGCATCGAGCAGCTATTTGCCGGTGGTACATTAGTCACTCCGCAAGGTGTGCTCAATATCGCCGATATTCCAGCGTCATCAGCAGGACCTGATTTGCGTGAGATGATGATGGGCACTGAGGGTCGTGCTGGTATTTTTACGACAGTCAAAATGCGTGTACAACCGCAGCCTGAGGAAGAACTGTTTAAAGTGGCTTTCCTGCCTAATTGGGAAGCAGGTAAAGAAGTGCTTAGACAAGCGGTGCAAAAAAATGTTCGCTTATCTATGTTACGTCTCAGTAATGCCGTCGAAACTGATGCGCATCTGCATTTAGGCACGTCACCGAGTCAATTTTTAGCCATTAGCACCTATCTAAAAGCCCGTGGACTAAGCTCAGATAAGGTTATGCTCACTTACGGCGTATCAGGCGATAAAGCGCAGAATAAATTGGCGCTGACACAGTTTAATAAGCTGTTAAAGCAGCACGGTAGTGTCACGGGTAAAATCACTGATATCATGGGCAGTGTTTGGACGCATGGGCGCTTTAAATTCCCTTATTTGCGTGGCACTTTATGGGACAAAGGCATCATGGTCGATACCTTTGAGACCGCGACCAATTGGAATAATATCGACGAGCAGATGCAGCAGATGCAAGAAGCGGTGCAAAACGCCTTGGCAGATGAAAATGAGGCGGTTATGGCCTTTACTCATATCTCACACGTCTATAAGCAAGGTGCGAGCCTTTATACCACCTACTTTTTTCGCGCGGCAAAAGACCATGCGACTACCTTAAGCCGCTGGCAAAAAATCAAACATGCTGCCAGTGTTAGCCTTGCTAATGGTAAAGCGACCATCTCGCATCAACACGGCGTTGGCCGTGATCATGCGCCATACCTTGCCGCCGAAAAAGGCAAGCTTGGCATGCAAGTAACCCATGATATGCTCAAAAGCTTAGACCCTGAACAGCGTATGAACCCGGGTGTATTGCTTGAGAAGTAATAAACAAATTAAGAAGAGTGAGATATGACTCAAACCAAGCAACGGCAACAAGCATTAGCGCCTTTATCTTGTGGCTCGTCTCAAGCAGAACCTTGGGATATGCTGATTATCGGTGGCGGTATCACCGGTGCTGGGATTGCGCGCGAAGCGGCACGGCGCGACCTTAAAGTTTTACTTATTGAGCAAAAAGACTTTGCTTGGGGTACATCAAGCCGCTCGAGTAAAATGGTACATGGTGGGTTACGTTACATTGCCTCGGGTGATTATAAAACCACCTTGCTTAGCGTGCGCGAGCGTGAGCGTATGCTCAGTGAAGCAAGCGGCCTAGTCAATGAAATGCACTACATCATGCCGCATTATAAAGGCAAGTTTCCGCCGCCATGGATATTTAATACTTTATTACGCGTTTACGATGGACTGGCGGGCAAGCGCTACTCTAAGTACTTTAAAAAAGATGCTTTTCTTAGCCTGAACCCAAATATCAAACAAGACAAGTTTTTAGGTGCCAGTCAATTTAGCGATGCGGTGACCGATGACTCGCGGCTGGTGATGCGCGTCCTTGCTGAGGCGATTCACGACGGTGCGCAGGCGATTAATTACCTAAAAGCCGAAACGTTGATTACCAATGAACAAGGCTTGGTAGTAGGCGCAACGCTCAAAGACACTTCTTCTGAGGACAATGCTCAAAACAATATTCAAAACAATATTCAAAACAATGTTCAAAGCAATGCTCAAAGTTACAATATTTACGCCAAAGTGGTGGTCAGTGCCACAGGCGCTTGGGCGGATACCTTACGGATGCAAGCCAGTAAACAGACTGAGCAAAGTTTTCATAAGCAAATTCGTCCGTCACGCGGCAGTCACTTGGTCGTGAGCAAAGAGCGCTTGCCAATCGAGCAAGCCTATACCTTTTTGCATCCTGAAGATAAAAGAGCGGTATTTGTCTTTCCGTGGGAAAACCGTACCGTGCTTGGCACCACTGATTTGGATCATCCCCCTTTGGACGATAGCGAGGTTGGCATCACGAATGAAGAGGTCGATTATTTATTAACGGCGACTAACGAGCTGTTTAATGATGCCAAGCTTAACCGAGAAGATGTCATTAGTACTTGGGCGGGCGTGCGTCCGCTGATCTCAGAAGGCAATGCTAGAGAGGATGGCAAACGCGTCAGCCCCAGTAAAGAAAAGCGCGACCACAGCGTGTGGCTCGACAATAACCTCGTCACCGTTAGCGGCGGCAAGCTAACAACCTTTCGCCTGATTGCTTTAGATGTCCTTGAAAAGTGTCAAGAAGTGCTCACCCTTGATAAGTCTGTCATTCAAAAGCAAACCTTAAATGATGATCACGTTTTTAGCAATACCGCGCCAACCAATCCTAAATTTTTTACTTTACCAAAAGCTCTACAACAACGCTTACAAGGGTTTTACGGTCGCCAGCTTGATACTTTACTTGAGCTTGCGCATGAAGATGATTTGGCTTATGTCACCGACAGCAATACCATTTGGGCAGAGATCCGTTTTGCCGCGCGCCATGAGCAAGTCATGCATTTAGATGATTTATTACTGCGGCGTACGCGCTTGGGTTTAATCCTACCGAATGGGGCAATGACACCGTTAATTAGCGCTAGACTGAAGCAGATATGTCAGCAAGAGCTCGGCTGGAATGAGCAAAAATGGCAGCAAGAAGCCCAGCGCTATCAAAATTTATGGCAACGCTATTATCATTTGCCTGCGGCTTAGCGCTTTTCTATTATATTAATAGCCATTGCTACTGGTATAACTTTTTCTTGCTCGCTGTGCCTGCGTAGACAGAGGCTGCGGAAAATTTACATCAGTAGCAAGCGATAATCATAGTGTGTTTTTATTTTGCGCTACCTATCTATTTTTACATAGTTAAGGACGACTATGACCACTACTTTTGATGCACCTATTTACTTCTTAGCCATCGATAATGGCACCCAAAGCGTCAGAGCACTTATCTTTGACCAATTTGGCACTGAGATTGTTAAAGCGCGCGTTCCTATCGAGCCTTATTTCTCTACTGAGCCCAATTTTGCTGAGCAGCACGCTGACTATTATTGGCAAAAGCTAAGCGAAGCTTGTCAGCAATTGTGGCAAAGCTGCGATATTAAACCTGAGCAAATCGCGGGCGTTAGTCTCGCCACCCAGCGCTATACCATGATATGTCTGGATAAAGATATGCAGCCACTGCGCCCAACTATTGTATGGATGGATTTACGCCGCGGCGAAACCAACGATATTGGTTTTTTAAGCCCACTAACCAAAATTATTGGCATGGGCGAATTGGTACAAGAGGCACAGCAAAAAGCCCGCTGTAATTGGCTTGCATACCATGAGCCAGAGATGTGGGCAAAGACCGCCTATTACGTCAATCTATCTGCGTATCTTACTTATCAGCTGACAGGCGAATTAGCCGATTCCAACGGCCATGCCCTAGGCTATCTGCCTTACGATTATAAAGCGCAAACATGGCTAAAACCTAAAGATTTTAAATGGCGCTTCTTTAGCTGTCGACCTGAGCAAATGCCTAAGATTGTCGCGCCAGGTCAGCCACTTGGCCGTATCAGCGCCAAAGCGGCTAAAGCCACAGGGATTTTAGAAGGCACGCCGATGATTGCTGCCGCTAGCGATAAAGCGTGCGAAGCGTTGGGGTCGGCAGGTCTCGCTGCTGACACTGCCTGTTTAAGCTTTGGTACTACTGCGACTATCAATACCACGTCGAGCAATTACGTCGAAATCCTTAAACACATGCCCGCCTACACCGCAGCTGCGCCAAACTACTACAGTCATGAGTACATGATTTATCGCGGCTTTTGGATGGTCAGCTGGTTTAAGGAGCAATTTGCTCACTATGAAGAACAACTTGCGAAAACCAAAGGTATCGATACCGAAAAGCTCCTCGATCAGGCAGTCAAAGATATTCCGGCCGGTTGTATGGGGCTGATGATGCAGCCGTATTGGTCACCTGGCGTCCGTCATCCGGGGCTTGAGGGCAAAGGTGCGCTCATTGGTTTTGGCGATGTGCACACGCGGGCGCACGTTTATCGCGCTATCTTAGAGGGGCTGGCTTACGAGCTTAAGCTTGGCTTTGATACCATTGAAAAACGTACGAGTAAAACTATCAAACACCTGCGTGTCTCAGGCGGCGGCTCGCAAAGTGACTCAGCGATGCAGCTTACTGCTGATATCTTTGGTATGCCCGCTTATCGCCCGCACACTTATGAAGCTTCAGGCTTAGGCGCTGCCATCAACTGCGCAGTTGGACTCGGCGTCTACCCTGACCATGCAGCCGCAAGTGAGGCAATGACTCATTTAGGCGATGAGTTCATCCCTATTGAGGCCAACGTCCAACTCTACAAACGCCTTTATAATGAGGTTTATCTAAAAATGTATGAGCGCTTAAAACCGTTATATCAAAGTATCCAAGACATCACAGGATATCCCGCCAAGTAGTTTGCGCAAGTTTGAAGTGTAGGAGTATTGGAAGTGGTCAAAAGGTGGAATAATTTTGGCTAAGAGGTTGTAGGAGCTGATCCTACTATTTGCTATTATCTGCCAGTCTAGGCGACGATTATATTATTACGAACCTCAAATTGCTCACCATTATTTTGCATATATAACAGCTTTTGAATAGCTTCAATCAACTTCGTTTCATTCTCAGCAATTGTCTTTTTAAAGGCTTGATAACTTGTGACCTGTTGCGGAATAGCTAGCTTAAACTTATGAATACTACCACCAAAGCCATTCAACAAGCCCATATTTAAAGCCAAATTGTCATCAATTGTAGGAGCAATATAGCCTCCTATATCTGCTCGATATAAAAACAGATAAGATAGAATTTGATTCAGGTCATCGCGACTAATGTGATTTTCTTTCATGCGTTTATATTTGGCGTCCAAAATAATGCGGCTATCTTTTACAAAGTCAGGATAACGACGCACGTTATTACCCGAAAGCTTTTGTGCATATACTTTGATACCGCCTTTTCGATTATTATTTGTCGGATGCTTATAACCGATAGGGTGTAGAAGCGTATTCAGATACTCCTCCCACAACCAAGCGCCATCAAACAGGATACCGTGTGCTTTGGCGTCATTTTTGGCATATTTAAGACCTTCATGCCGTAGGATTTGTAGGCAGATTTTTTGCAAGCCAGTATATTCAGTAAAGTAAGGATGGACGAAAGGCTTGCGGTTGGCATTGATGACGGTGTGTCTATCTCTTGCGTGATATAACGGGGTATGCTGGGCAATCAGATTAACAAAATCCAAGGTTTCGCTATCGCTGTGCAGTATGTCTCGCAAGTTTGGTTTTTGTCTAATAAGTTCAATAGTATGACGGATAAGCTGAGTTATCGAATTATCAAAACTGTGCTCTCGTAAACGGTAGGCGACCTTACCTCGAAACGGTAAGTTTTGTTTCAGATGCGTTTTAATATCAATAGCACCTTGAAGATTGCTATCATTATAGGTTTTCTTTTGATACTCCTTGTACAAGCCTTGCGAAAGCGCTTTTTTAAGGAAATAAGGAAACAGGTACACCAAGAAATCAAACAAGTTAGTTTGGTTACGGCTGTGCTTTAAGTCAAACAGATTAAGGCACAATACCTTTTGTAGCATATAGTGCAAGAAATAATCTTCTTCATTGCCTTTCTCCTGATCCACTTGGTCACCATAAACAGCAGAGGCCTGAGCAAAACGAGATTGGATTTTTAGTTGCGTATCTTGTACGCCAATAAAACCCATGATATTACCCGTCCTTAAAACCGTTTTAGAGTTACTAAGAGTTAGTTCATAAATTGGGGCGATTTCGATATCGTCCTCGTTATCTTTAAAACACTCAGGGAATATCAACAGCTCAGGATTTGCTTTTACCAGCTCGCCAATACTTTTATTGGCAAGTGATGATAAATCGGCTATGGCTTTATTAACGCTTGGCATATTAGAGTCTAAAGCCAATGAGGTATTATCTGTCGTTACTAGCATCAGCCTCAACCAAGTCATAGGCGTTTTTTAAGATAACTAGCTGTTCATTAGCATCAGGATATCCACGTAAATATTCAAACAATAGTGACTCTAAATGATACGTCCACAGCTTGTCGAAATCGCCGTCATAGTCAGCTAATTTCAAAAAGTAGGCAGGTCCGACGTGATAAGCAGCGCTTAACCCTTGTATATCTTCAATAGCACTATTTAAAGTGATTAAACGCTGTTTAGCTTCCTCAGCCCAATCGCCGATTTGATCTTCCCACATAGACAATCTATCTTCTGCTTTGATTTCTTTCCAAGCAAAACGACGGCGCATAGCAAAATCAAAAGACTCCACACTACGGTCAATGTCATTCATTGTACCGATGATATAGACGTTATCAGGTATATAGAAGCCGTCTTTAAACACATCTTCTTCGGTTTGTAGATTAGCGTATTGAGTGGTAACTCTGCCACTCTCACCTCGATAGCCGGGGTCAATAGAGAAAAACAGCTCACCCAATACTTTGGAGATTTCGGCGCGGTTTATTTCATCGAGTATAAGGATGAATTTTTTATTCTTATCCTCCGTATTAGCCATTTGCAAATCGTAGTTTGCTTCGATGTATTCACATACGGGAATCAAATAGGGTTTCCAGTTCAGCGATTTACCTGTTTCAAAATAGGTCTGTATCAAAGATTTGGTTAAAGTAATTTGTCTCTGTGTTTCGCTTGAGAGAACGGCTGTAATATTATCGCGTGAATTGACAATAACGCTAAATGGACTTTCTTGGCTAGGAGTTGCTAAATCTAGAGCGCTCTCGGATACATCATCTATAAATCTTTGATAGACCTCGTCAAAGTTGCTTAACTGTTGATTGTTTTGATATTTAAGGGCTTCTTTACAGAACTTTTTAAAGCTACCGTCCCGCAGTTCAAAACCAACCTCGCCCTCCTCGCTTTGAATGGGTCGTAAGCCTTCGACAAAATCAGTGTAATCGTATGAAGGATGAAACTGTATGAGCTTGTGCTCTGCTCCCCATGCTTCAGCCAATGCTTTTGCTAAGTAGGTTTTACCTGTTCCCGGCGCCCCAGTAAGTATAAGGTTTTTATTGGCAAGCAGTAGCTCGCTAATTTCTTGTAGTAAAGGATTGGTAATAGGCTGCTGAATCTTTTTCATACTCGATTGTTCAGTCATGGTTAACTCATTAGCAAGCTTAAAAACGTTTTTATAAGCCTCAAACAAATCGCCTTTTAAGTCATTGATGATGCTGTAGTAATCAACCAAAGACAGTTTCTGTTCATGATCTAACGCTATTATTCGACCAAATAAGTAATGCTCATCTTTGACAGGACTTTGGAAGTCGGCTTCATCCGTACTCAATGCAAAGCCTCTATCGGCAAGCTTGGTCATCTCGTCACTGTCTTTCAAAGCAATAAAAGCATCCATATAGGGCTTGATATACTCTATCGGGGTCTTTTCTTCTTTGAATCTGACATAAAGCGTATTAAAACCCAAACCATAACCAATTTTATGGTCTGATAAGTAGATATGATATTGAACTTCTGTTCCAGCCCCTTCATTAATAGCCCACTCTCTGTCTTCGCTATCATATTTAAACAATAACTTTGAGTTAGTGATTCTTTGATTGCCTGTCAGCTCTTTTCTCGCTATAAGAAAGTCTCTTTTTAAATCACCAACGTCTTTGTTTATAAGACTGACTAAACGACCAATGCTATCTATTTTTATAGCATTAGCATTGATATAGTCTAGTTCTTGCATTGCTTCAACTAACTCATCGCGTAGTTTCCATTCAAATAAGTTACCCGCTACCTTCTTACCAAGCATTGTAACTAACCAATAAGTTTTATCACCCTCTTCTGTAATTATTTCAAACTTATTTAAACGCTCTTGAACACCTCTACTAAAACCAGTAATAAACCCACTGAGTGAAAAGGGAGATGAATGATATTTTTCAGCTAAAAACTTACAGGTTGCTTTGTGTTCTGGCTCTAAGTAAAAGAGACTAAGCGCATATTTATAGTTATTAGTCATGAAATCATCGTCAGATAATATCTTTATCCAGTCTTGCTTAGTGACTTGTGGTGAGCTGTTATAGTCATCCTTTTTTACGACGATTTTCTGCACTGGAGTATCCTTTTAACGAGTTATAAGCTATGAATATGCGTGATTATAAAACGAGTGAGTATTTATGGTTAATTTAAAGTAATTACTCACTTAACAGTAGTTAAGATTGAACCCCACCAATAAGAGCCTCATAAATACGATTTAACCCCTCACGCAGCAGCGCCTCAGGACACGCCACATTCAAGCGCATTTTAAGATGTCCCTCATTACCGTATTTAATACCAGAATTGAGCTCAACTTTAGCAGCTCGTAGCTTGTCATACAGCGCCTGATCATCATCGCCGTACGCCGAACAATCTAGCCAAATTAAATACGAGGCTTCTGGACGCATAACCTTAATATCAGGCAGATGCTGCTCTAAAAAGCTAATGATTAAGTCAATATTGGCTTCGATATAAGCCAGCGCCTGCTCTAGCCATCCTCCACCATTTTCATAAGCGCTACGCATTACTTCATAAGCAAATAAATTGAGCTCATATTCATCATTTAACTGCTGCTGCTGACTTATTTTTTTGATTAATGAATTATCTTTAGCAAAGATCATCGAGCCTTTGATCCCCGCTACATTAAAGGTCTTGGTCATTGAGGTTAGACTGACGACGTTATGCGCGTAACCTGCCGCTTCTGCCAATTTTAAAAAAGGCGTAAAGGTATGACCACTCAAGGTTAAATCTTGATGAATCTCATCGCTGACAACCGCCACGTCATGTTTTTTGCAAAGCACAAGCAGCGCCTCAATCTCATCGGTCGTCCACACGCGTCCGCCAGGATTGTGCGGATTGCACAACAAATATAACTTTACCTTATGCTCGATAATTTTAGCTTCGATATCGACTAAATTCAGATGATACTTACCATCGACCTCCTTCAATAGCGATGTCACAAGTGTGCGACCGTTTTGCTCAACCTTGGTCATAAAAGGCGTATAAATAGGGTCATTAACCAGTACCGCATCGCCTGCTCCGGTAAAGACGTTCATCATCAGTGCGAGGCTTGGCACAACGCCCGGCGAAAACAAGATATTCTGCTTATCGAGTAGCAAGCCATAACGACTGCTATGCCACTGAATAATCGAATCATACAAAGCCGCAGTGGGTCTGGTATAGCCCAATATGCCATGCTGCGCGACTTGCTCAATCGCCTTTAAGATAGGCTGGGCAGTCTTAAAGTCCATATCCGCAACCCATAACGGAATCGTGTCATCGTTATAGTGCCATTTAACTGAACCGGTATTACGTCTATCAATTATCTCATCGAAGTTGTATTGCACCACTATTCTCCTAAGGGGAAAATCTTTGAATAACTAACGTCCCTGAAACTCAGCTTCCCTTCTCTCAACCATCGCCATCGCTCCCTCTTTCGCATCTTCTGAATAAAATAAAGACGGCAGATAGCCATGAATATTGGCTAAAGCCGCTTTTGCGCCATTCCGACTGGCATCTTGCGCTGAGGACAATAATCCTTGTACGCCGAGCGGAGCTGCTTTACATATCTCTTGAGCAATAGTCATTGCTCGTTCGTATTCTGTGCCATTTGCCACTACTTCACTGACCAGATTTAACCTATCTGCGGTTTGTGCATCAAAGGCTTTACCAGTGAGCAAATACGGCATGGCTTTTTGCCAACCTGCTGCTGCGACGAAACGTACCGTCGCGCCACCAAACGGCATGATACCGCGCTGAACTTCCATTTGTGCAAAGTTGCAGTTATCACTTGCGATAACGACATCACTATTTAGCATTAATTCAATGCCAGCGGTAAAGCAAGTTCCTTGAATCGCAACGACCACAGGTTTGCTGCGTAATTTGCCACCGATTCCCCATGGGTCAATCTCATTATCATTAAACTCAAACGCGCCTTTATCCCACTTATCTTGCAACTCCATTAGATCAAGTCCGGCGGTAAAGTGCTCACCATGGGCAAATATGAGCGCACAGCGTAAGTTCTCGTCGTTTTCATAACGCGTCAGTGCTTCGGATAATTGCTTAATCATATGGCTATCAAAGGCGTTGCGTTTATCGGCACGATTGAGCCCGATTAGGCAGATATAGCCGTCAGTTTCATAGGTGATGCGGTTATCGGTACTGGGTTTATTACTTTCCGTTGTCATATTTTTATCCTTTTAAATGCATTTTTGTCATCTGCTGCGCTTATAAAATAGCCGCTTTATGCTCATTTGGCTTAGTTTCAATATAGACACCCCCATGCGATAACGCAAGGACAGATATACGCACTCAGGCAGATTGCGATTCTTATTTGCTATAGGCAAATCAGTAGCCATGGATAAACCGATAGACGGGCGTGAAATCTGCTAAACTGGGTGATTATATTCAAACATCGCAGTCCGAAACTATGACCAGTAAGCCCAGCACAAATACATCAAACGCCCGTAGAGTAAATGCTAACACTCATCGCAATCGCTCACCTGAGACCGCCAAAAAGCTCGGCAAGCTACACCCGCACAATCCGCACCAAGGGCGCTATGACTTTGCGCTATTGACCCGTGCCCTGCCTGAATTGGCTAAGCACACCATCACTAACCCGAAAGGTGAGCCGACGATTAACTTCTCTGATAGTGAGGCGGTACGCGTCCTCAATCAAGCGTTGCTCGCGCATTACTATGGCGTGAAGTTTTGGGATATTCCAGAAGGCTATCTCTGCCCGCCGATACCGGGTCGCGCCGATTATATCCATTATATTGCTGATTTACTCGCGCAAACCACGCACGTTAATGACGACAATACCCCGCCGACGGGAAAAGAGATTCACGCCCTTGATATTGGTACCGGGGCCAGTGCGATTTATCCGATTATCGGTAGCCAAAGCTATGGTTGGCGCTTTACCGCGAGCGACATTGACCCTATTTCAGTCAATACCGCCGCGCTGATTTGCGAAGCCAACCCAAAGCTAAAAAGTGCCGTTAAAGTAAAACTACAGCCTGAGCCTAAGTTTATTTTTAAAAACATCATCGGTCGTCAAGATTACTTCGATGTGGTCGTTTGCAACCCACCGTTTCATGCGTCATTAGAAGAAGCGATGCAAGCCAATACCCGCAAGCAGCATAATCTGCAACGCCATCGTGGTAAGAATGAAAACGAGCAAATCAGCCGCCATTCAACCAAGGCTGGAAATGCTGCGCAAAATCTCAACTTTGGTGGTCAGCATAAAGAGTTGTGGAGTGAGGGCGGCGAAATTGCCTTTTTGACCAAAATGATAAAAGAAAGTCAAGATTTTGCCGAGCACGTTGGCTGGTTTACCAGCTTGGTGTCAAAGTCAGAGAACGTGAAACCATTACAACTGTTATTAAAACAGCTTGATGTTGCCCAAATGCGCATCATCGAGATGAGCCAAGGTCAAAAGAACACCCGTGTTCTAGCGTGGCGCTTTAATATTGACGAAGCGTAATTAATAAAAAATGACTATCTAAAAAATATTTATTCAAAGTTTCACGTGAAACAAGAAAAACCGCTTTGTTTATCAAGGCGGTTTTTTTATAGAGTAAGAGCTTAAGGTTAACCCCAGTTCGGGATAAGCCACATTGTAACTCATTGATACTATTTACAATATGGCTACCTGTCCCTGCTGAGGCATGTTTTTGATGGTGGGTTTATAGGGAAACCAGCAATAAGCAATCAAACCTGACAGCAAGTTTGTGATAAACCCCGTGACACTACGATGGCGTGAG
>NZ_LXWA01000047.1:0-35844 GCF_001652315.1 Psychrobacter sp. SHUES1
GAGCAGCGTAAGTTGCGGTTTATTAAAGACTTTTTAGGGTCAAAGTCACTCAAATAGCATGAATTATGTCCATTAGCGACTACCTTCTACTTTTTAGCATGAATTTTGTCCATTACACCGAATCTAATTAAGATTCAGCTTTTTTTATGCTATTTATTTATCCTGCTTACGGTTTCTAATCACCCGCCATAGCCCTTCATTTTCTGTTTTCGGCATTTTTAAAGTGATGGTATTTGATAGCATGTCTTGTATTGCCAAACCGCGACGATTAAACAGACAAAAGGCATAGTTGAAAACAAAGCCCAAAAAAGCACTGGTCAATAAGATAGCGCGTGAACCACCGATGACACTACCGATGAGTCCAAATATCAGCGGCATCAGGCTCGCCGCCAAGATACGTTTGAACGACTGCCCCCACGTAAGCAGGTGACCATCATTATTGACCGTTTTTAAGCGCCACGTTTGCATACCTAGTGTTTGCCCACCGCGGCGCCAAAATAGCCCGTAGAAGCCCACCAGCGTCAGGATAAACGAAGGGGTCATAATAAAGTTTTGATACCATGTCGGTAGCGATCTGGCTTGCTGTGACTGCGTGCCCGTCTCCATCGTCAATAGCGTACCAATTACTGTCAGCACCGTACCAACCAAAAACAGTAGTGCCAAAATCAACATACCATCATAAAGGATGGCCGCCATACGCGTGCCTGGCTTGGCAATCACTGCCTCTTCGGCAACGGAGTCTTGATGCGCTGAGTTGTTGCGTGGCGATTTTGCTTTAGTAGCAGCTTTTGGTGATGATTTTGACATGATACCAGCCCATAACAAGCGAAAAATAGAGCGCTCATTGTACCGTAATTCAGGCGCTTAGCGTACCTTATGATAAGACAAGACTTTTGGTACAAGGGCAGGAGAATTTGAGTTTAGGAAAAAACATCAATACCAGATTGTACTGCTATAAAAATGACAGACATAAAAAAATCGCCAAATTGTCATAAGACAGGCGATTAATTTAGTTTAGCTTAATGGTTACATGAACAAATAAGCTAGTATGCAAATGGTGCGCTTGGAGAGATTCGAACTCCCGACCCCTTAGTTCGTAGCCAAGTGCTCTATCCAACTGAGCTACAAGCGCGTACTTTGCACATTATCTACTGAATTATTCAAAAACAATTGCAGTAAATTAGGTTGGTTATTATATAGATAATCTCGCTTGTGTCAACTTATTTTTTAATTAAATTCAAATTATTTTTGAATGTTAATCTAAAATATCATTAACGCTATTTTTGCGTCATTACTCTTTATAACAACTGAATAAATGGCGGTGAAGGAGGGATTCGAACCCTCGATACGCTTACACGTATGGTTCCTTAGCAGGGAACTGGTTTCAGCCACTCACCCACTTCACCGGACGATTTAAGACGCTTATCAAAATATTTTTATAAAAACTATTTCTCTAAACACAGTATCGATGCTAATGATACGTCTTATGCCGTGGGCGAGTATTATAACAAAGCCGAAACGAATTGCAAGCCTTGTCTACAGATTTAATGCCGCTTTTGTCATAATTGTTAATTTAAATGGTTTTATTATTCTCTAGGCATAAGGAATATCTTATTTAGCGGTGAGTTTCAGAATTTTTAGGTTTTATTACTTATAGTCAAAATATCCCAAAATCGCTACGGGATTGCTGATATCAATTTTTTGTAGCCTCTGTCTGCGCAGGCACAGCAAGCAAGAAAAATTGATATCAGCAGATGTATTGATATTACTTTCCACTGATTATATTTACCAAAATCTGCTGGCTATGGCTTTTTGGTCAATGGATGGCTATAGTATTTATCATTCATTATAGGACAAATAAAAGGAAGGGTTATGCGACCGGTAGTACTGTGTTTTTCAGGATTGGATCCGTCAGGTGGTGCTGGATTACAAGCGGATATCGAGGCAGTCGGTCAAGCAGGCGCGCATGCCGCCATCGCTTGTACGGCAATCACCATTCAAAACTCGCAGCAGGTATTTGGTTTTGAGGCTTGTGCTGCCGCCTTGCTAGAAGCGCAGGCGACCACAGTGCTCGATGATTTACCTGTGCGCGTGATTAAGTCAGGTATGCTTGGCACCACTGACAATATCGCTATGCTGACGCGTTTATTTGCTGAACAGGTTATCGCAGCTGAGACGCCATTTGTACTCGACCCGGTATTGGTTGCCAATAGCGGCGGTAGCTTAGGTGATGAGCAAACCTTGGTAACGGCGTTTAGAAAACTACTGCCCTATGCGGCGTTAATCACCCCAAATACGCATGAGCTACGCGCCTTAAGCGGCGAGCAAGATTTGCATATCGGTGCGCAAAAACTATGCGCCCAAGGCACTCAAGCGGTATTGGTCAAAACTTCACACGACTTTGATAGCGGTGATATCGAGCAATATCTATATATCAAAGGCGAAATGGTGCATAAAAGCGTTTTACCGCGCCTAAAAGGCGAATTTCACGGTTCTGGTTGCTCATTAGCGAGCTTTATCGCTGGACGTTTGGCGATGGGTGACGCGCTTATCGATGCGGTAAAAGCGGCAGATAGTTGGATTACCCAAACGCTGCGTGCCGCTGATGCGCCGCACCCTAATAATGCCAACGCTCAATTGATACCCAATCGCTTTGTAGAATTTTAGAACAATCTATAGATGGTAAATAAAGAAAGGCGCTCTATATTTTATAGAGCGCCTTTTGTATCTTTTATAGAATCGCTAGTTTTTTAAATTTTATTAAGCCAGCCTAACCCAACATCGGCATAAAGCTAGATGCTAAGCCACCGATAAAGATTTCCAGCAGATAAAAGGCAAAGAAAGCAATCATTGGCGATAAATCAATCATGCCCAAATTTGGCGTAATACGACGAAACGGCGCTAAAATTGGCTCAGCCAACATAACAATAATACCAATAATCGGATGCTGAGACTGGGTAAACACCACAATCCAGCTGACAATGATAGAACCGATGACCAGATAGCGGCACATGCGTAAAAAGTCTAATATCAAGCTGATAGTACCAGTAAAAAATAGCGGCACAGGCGCGATACCTTTATGGGTCAATGCCGCCTTGCCAGAGATATCAATCAGGCGAATTAAAAACATCAAGACAATGGCAGCAATACTGATACGACCTTGGCCGACGGTGGGGAAAATACGCCCAAATACATCAACGATATGGGTGGCTCTATAAGCAGGCGCAATCATAGGGTTGCTGGCATCCATGCCTGCAAACTGCAGCATAAAACGGATAAATACCAACATCATGGCGAAGGTGGTGATCAAATCAAAAATTTGCAATAACAGGTTGTTCATGAAGTGCTACTCAAGGTGACATTATTAACGGGTTTTAGGATGACGAATGTCATTATCAGGCATTTTTATGACTTTAAGTTTTTTATGACTTTAAGTTCTTATAATTATTAATAAGGCATCTCATCAACCGCGACATGCCCTATCAATAGCGTACTAGCTATTCAGTACTATTTACTCATCTCTTCGCTTAGCGCTTGGCTACGATCGGCGCAAGCTTGCATGGCTTCAACGATTTGACGGCTGATGTCATTGGCCTGCATGGACTCGATAGCTGCTTGGGTGGTACCATTTGGTGAAGTGACTTTACGGCGTAGCTCGCTTGGTGCATCTTCACTACGCAGCGCCATTTTCGCCGCGCCAAGCATGGTTTGCATCGCTAGCGCTGAAGCTTGCTCTTTATCCAATCCTAACGCGACTCCGCCATCGACCATCGCTTCGATAAAGTAAAACATATAAGCGGGCGCTGAGCCTGATACGGCGGTGACCGCATGCATGTGCTCTTCATTATCGACCCACATGACCAGACCTGACGCTTCCATTACCGCAGTTGCCAATTGCTTTTGTTCGGCAGAAATATTATCCGTACCGTACAGACCAGTCGCACCCATTTGAATCATCGCTGGCGTATTTGGCATCGCACGAACAATATTGCTATAGCCGCCTAGCATATTTGATAACAGCGCAGTCGATAATCCTGCTGCCACTGAAATCACCAGCTGCGTGTCTAAAACGTCAGCAAAACCACTGACCACCACTTTCATGACTTGCGGCTTGACTGCCAATACCACGATGTCAGCACCGATAACCGCCGCTTTTGCATCGGCCGTTGGATCGACCGTATTCAATCCTTTAGCAGCCAATTGCTCGCGCGCATCACTGCTCGGATCAGCAACGGTAATCAGACTCGGTTTGACGCCGCAGCTGATAAGTCCACTAATCAAAGCCTGCGCCATATTACCGCCACCGATAAAGCTGATTTTTTTATTATCTAATACTGACATACGTGTCTCCTATTCAAAAAATGCAAAGGCACTCAAACTAACATAATGATAGGTAAAATGACACTCAGTTTACCATACTGCTACTGGCGTCGTTTGATAAATTGAAAGACTCAGTAATGGCGTTGCTGTTTAAGTAATTATCACTATAGAACGCACCATATTTATTATTTAACAGGTTTTATGCAGAGTTAAATGGCTGTTGATAAATGCGACAAGCTGTTTTACATCTACACTAATATTCGCCTGCTCAGCATTCAACGCCCAGCTTTCAAAAGGTGATAATAATAAAATAGGCAGTTCTATCGGGCAATCGTTCTCTAAAGGCTCATTTTTACTACTTTCTTTATTCATAAAAGTAACGCTCACTACTACCAAACTCTCACGCAGCCATGATGGAATAGCCAAGGTTTGATAGAGTTTTTTACCAGATTGCGGGCGCGATGCCAGTGCGGTTTGTATACGCTGTTGCCTGTCTAATGGTGCAAAGGTTACCTTCACCTTATATTCATAGCTTTTTAATAGCTGCGTTACTTCATTTGGCAAAACTTTTAATTGCCAAGCAAATTTATCCTCATTACGTAAATTAATTGCAACAGGTTGTCTGCCAGTTGCCTGAACATCAGCCTTAATAAGATTAGACTCAGTAAAATTAGATAAGGTTTGAGTCTGCTTGGCAAGCGGCAACTCTAACCACTTGAGCCAATCACTACTTAAACGATAAAGCTGCTGACGATAGCGGCGAATGCTATAGGAATGCTTGCGACCTTGCCAAAAAAGCGCCGTTTGATGGTCATTATCATCACGTTGGCTTAGGCTTAACACATCATCAACGAGCTGTTTGGCTGTCGGTAATGGCTCATCTTGACCAAGCCAATGATGCAATAATTGTCGCTGACGATAAATCGGTAGTTTTTGCAATTTATCTATATTTAGCACGCGCTGGGCAGGCGGCAGCTGTAATGAGGCAACCTCTGTGTGCTGCAAATCCTCGCTTGCTTGGGCATTGATTATTAATTGCGCGTCACTTAATAACTGCGCGCTACGGGCAATATTATCAATAACGTTGGAGTTATAGCTCGCCAATATCGGCATGATGTCTCGACGTAGGCCGCTACGCACATTATCACCAGCATCGTTGGTTGGATCGTCGATATATGGCAGCTTTAAACGCTGAGTATAGGCGCTGATAGTGGCGCGTTTGATAGTCAGCCACGGTCGCCATAATACTATGCGAAGTGTGCCCTGCGTTTGAATGCGCCACGGCTGCATACCAGACAAACCATTCACCCCAGCGCCTTGAATCAGACGCATTAAAACCGTTTCCGCTTGGTCATCGGCATGATGAGCTAATAATAAAACGTCATCTTGATTAAGCTGCGCGCGCATCGCATCATAGCGCGCTTGCCGTGCGGCTTGTTCATCTCGACCATTGAGCTGCGCCTGTAAAATTCGACAGGGTATATTTTGCGCCTTCGCCCAATTAGCAACGTGCTGCGCCCAAGCGCCACTAGCCGCTTGCAGATGATGATTGACATGCAGTAATTGCGGCAAAAATGGCAGTTTACCGTGGCGATAAAGCTGCACACATAGCGCTGCTAATGCCAACGAATCTCGCCCCCCGCTACACGCCAGCCAAACTCGCCGACCATGTAGTTGCTCGCCATATTCAGCTAGACTTTTTAACAATGCCTCTGCTAGAACAGCATCGATAGGCAGTTCTGCAACTGGCTCAATGGGGTGTGGAAGGATGGCGCTACTGGTCATAATCTTTCTTATTTATTAGGTGGTTTTATTTACGTATCAATCAATTAAAACATAAACAAGTCGGCACAAAAAAACGCGCCATAAAATGACACGTTTTTATTTTAACATTAAGCGCAAAGCGATGTCGTTAAAAGCTAAGTCTAAGTAACTTAGCAATATACTTTCATATAAATGCTTAGCAAGGCAACATCACTTCTGAGTTAAAGGACTTCAATTTCTCATAACGCAGCTCGCAGCGCTCATCCGCATCCATATCTTTAAGCTCATCTAATTGCTCAACAATTAATGCTTTTAGCGCCGTCATGACTGGCTGCGGCTGAAGATGAGCACCCTCGCCTTCATCGATAACTGCGTCAATTAGGCCCATTTGATAAAGGTTAATGGCATTCAGTTTTAATGCTTCACTGGCATCTTGGGCTTTTTCCGCAGTTTTCCACAGAATAGACGCACAGCCTTCAGGAGAAATGACTGAATAAATACTGTTTTGGAGCATATTTACTTTGTCGCCAACGCCAATTGCCAATGCGCCACCTGAGCCGCCTTCACCAATAATAGTGACGATAACAGGTACTTTAAGGCTAGAGAATACGGCGATACTTTCAGCAATGGCTTGCGCTTGGCCGCGCTCTTCAGCACCGATTCCGGGGTAGGCACCTTGGGTATCGACAAAGGTCATCACCGGAATATTAAAGCGCTCAGCCATTTTGACCAAACGAATGACTTTGCGATAACCCTCGGGGTTTGCCATGCCAAAATTATGTGCGATACGCTCACGCGTGCTACGACCACGATGCTGACCAATTACCATTACAGGCTGACCATCTAGGCGCGCAAGACCGCCAAGAATAGCCTTGTCATCTGCATAAGCACGGTCGCCATGCAACTCATCAAATTCGGTAAACAGCTGATTGACATAGTCCATAAATAATGGACGTTTGGCATGCCGTGCAAGCTGAACGCTATCCCAGACGGTACTCATAGACGCTTCCCTTTCATAATTCTATATAATGTGGTGAGGGTTAATAATGGCTGTGTTAGTTAATACTGTTATTATCGACTCTCAAATAATGAAAGTACAGTTGTAAACTCAATAGAAGCTATAGTAGCACATCTTAAATCGCATGGCATTACTGACAACGCCGCTTTTGTTACGTTAATCCGTAGCACCATTATTATAATAGTAACGGCTTCGCATTAAGAATCAGTATTAAGAATCAGTACTAAGAGTCGGCATTAAGAAACAGTATGAGCAATCAGCCCTTATGCCTCAATTACACTGCCATCAACGACGTCTAGCTTTACGCCCCATTTAGCGAATTGCTCAATCTCCGTATGCAAGTCTGACAATAAGAAAGTATAGTGCTCACTACTCTCGCCAACGGTGATTTGCCAGCGGTTATTGTCAATCACTTTTAAACCCAGTTTTGGTAATTCATGCTCGCTACGGCTATGATGCGCGAGCACCGCTAAACGTAGCAGCAAACACAGATAAACCAGCGAATCGCCACCGATTATACAAGCCTGCTCTAACATATCCGCTTTGAGCTTACGGCGATGATTGAGCATCAGCTGCGCCATGCGTTTTTGATCGACCTGCGAAAAACCTGGAATATCAGAGTATTCAACCAAATAAGCACTGTGTTTATGATAGCCGCTATGCGCAATTGCTAAACCGATTTCATGTAATGACGCTGCTCGTCTAAGTAAATCACCATCTTCTGTACTAAGTCCGAGCTTTTCTTTGACTTGCTCAAATAAACTGCGGCTGGTTTTGACCACTTGTTTGGCTTGCTTTTTATCGCCAGAGTAGCGTTTAATCAGCGCAAGCACACTGCGGTCACGCACATCTTCGCTAGCAAAACGTCCAAGCATATCGTACATAACGCCTTCACGCAGCGCGCCATCTGAATACACCATGGTCTCAATGCCGAGCACTTTCATCACCGCTCGCAATACCGCAACGCCCGCCGGGAAAACCGCTTTACGGTGTTCTTTGACGCCTTCTAATTCAATGTCATCGACGTTGCCAATTTTAAGCAATAATTTTTCTAACTTTTTAACACCTTTATAGGTGATGCGTTCTTGTTCATCTGCCCAGCCTTTTGACACAAGGACGTTGCGCACCGCTTTAATCGTCCCACTTGAGCCAACCACACTACTCCAGCCGGTTTTTTGGTAACGGCCGTTAATCGCCAGCACTTCTTTGCGCGCCGCTGAGATGGCATTATTAAAGGCTTCTTTAGTAATTAAGCCGTCCGCAAAATACTTTTGGGTAAAGGCGACGCAGCCCATTTGTAAGCTTTCGGTCAATAACGGATCGAACTCTTGACCGATGATAAACTCTGTCGAACCGCCCCCAATATCGACGACCAACCGCTTATCGCTACTGGCATTGGTGTGCGAGACGCCCAAATAAATCAAACGTGCCTCTTCACGTCCAGCGATAATCTCAATCGGTTTGGGCAAAATTTTATTGGCCCGAGTAATAAAGTCATTGGCGTTTTTTGCTTGGCGTAGGGCGTTGGTCGCTACCACGCGAATACGCTCGGGCGGCACCGAATCCAAACGCGCCACAAAGCGGCTTAAGCATTCAAGACCGCGCTTTTCAGCCGCCGCGCCCAAGATATTATTCTCATCGAGTCCGGCAGCGAGCTGCACCTTTTCAGACATAGACACCACTTTTCGCACTTCACCGTGGTCGAGACGCGCAATCGCCAGATGAAAACTGTTGGAGCCGATATCAATAGCGGCCATCATTTCATCTTCAGCAAGTGGTGGATTTTTTAGGTAGTCTTTGGGCATAAGCGAGATTGTTACCGTATTAGATAAAGTGGTATTTAAAAGCTTTCAAGCTTTTAAAATAAAAAATATGAGCAAGTTTTGCCATTAAAGCATTTATGCCAAACGCTGGCAAGTCAGCGGCTACCATCGCTAAACACAGCTTGCAAAAACACCCAAATATCTAAGAAGGCTCAATTAAATACTGGCTAAACAGTGATTAAACCAGAACCTTAAAGTCAGTCTCTAACGCTTATTTTAATACAGTCGGTTTGCTACATTAAAAATGCGTTAGAATCTCATAATTAGCCGGTATATTGTAATAGATAACAAGTACTTACTTATATTATAAACATTGGTTATATAAGCTCATTACATAAAGCAGCGACCAATTTTGCGATTGAATACTCATCTTTATTTAAAACAACTAATTTGCAAGGAAGCAAAACCATGAATCAAACTACTACCCAAACCTTACAAAACAAAGCTGCCCAAACTGAAAATGCCGATACTCATATTAATAAACAAAGTAATGGCAAGCTTATCAAGGTAGCAGACCCAGCCAAACATAAATTTTATGATTTTTATCTAAATGAGCATCAAAATATGGCTTGCCGCCGTTTGCATTTCGCGGGTAGTAGCTTTGGCTTATTAGGCTTAGCAAAGTCTGTCAAAAATCGCTCAGCCAAACCGCTGCTTAAAGGCATCGCTGCGGGATATGCTTGCGCGTGGGTCGGGCATTTTTTCTTTGAGAAAAACAAACCTGCTACTTTTAAATACCCATTACAAAGTTTTGCTGGTGATATTCGTATGTTCACCGACGTGCTCCGCGGTAATTTGAGCTTAAAAGACCGTAAGTTCGATAAAGCGCGTTAAATTTATTGATAATAAACAGAAAAAACAAAAACTGGGCCAGTTTAAGACGCTAGCCCAGTTTTTTATGTTGTTATCAAAAATCTATTATTTAGCAGCTATTTAGCGTAAAGACTTACGAAGTATTTTACCTACAGCGGTTTTTGGTAACTCATCGATAAAATCGTAAGCTTGCGGACGCTTATAACCGGTCAAACGCTCTTTGGCAAACGCCGCCAATTCCTCAGCCGTTAAGCTGGAATCTCTTTTAACCACAAACGCTTTTGGCACTTCGCCACTGTGCGCATCTTCAATGCCAACGACAGCCACCTCGAGCACTTTAGGATGTTCCGTCAGCGCCGCTTCCACTTCATTTGGATATACATTGAAACCCGAAACCAAAATCATATCCTTTTTACGATCAATCAATGTCAAAAAGCCATTTTCATCTAACATGCCGATGTCACCGGACTTAAAGTACCCATCATCGGTAAAGGTCTCTGTATTATCCAAACCCCAATAACCCTGCATCACTTGTGGCCCTTTAATCCCCACTTCGCCGGGCACGCCAACAGCACAGGCGGCTCCTTGCTCATCAATGATTTTGATATCCATCATGGCTAAAGGTAATCCGACGCTACCATTAAAGCTATCTATCCCTGGTGGATTAAAAGAGATAACCGGCGACGTTTCTGACATGCCATAACCTTCATTAATAATCATGCCTGTAGCGCGCTGCCATCGGTCAGATACCGCTTTGATAATCGCGGTGCCGCCACCGATAGATAATGCCAAGCGACTAAAATCAAGCTCGGTAAACTTTGGATGATGGAGCATGCCGTTAAATAACGTATTGACCGAAGGAATCACATGCGGCTGATGCTGTTCAATGCTATTTACTAAGCCATCGATATCGCGCGGATTGGTGATCAATATATCTTCCCAGCCGCCATAAATACCCAGTAAACCACAAACCGTGAAGGAGAAAATATGATAGAGCGGTAAAGGGTTAAGTATCTTGATTTGCTCGCTGCGACCTGCTTCGACAACGCTGCCAAACATTGCATAACACTGGCAAATATTAGCCATCAAATTATAATGAGTAAGCATCGCGCCTTTTGGCTTACCCGTTGTGCCGCCCGTATACTGGAGTAACGCCAAGTCTTCGCGCGTGATGGTCGGTGGCTGAAACTGATCTGCATGGTACGCTTGCATAATATGAGCAAAGCTCACATAACGTTCTTGATGAGATTTTGCAACTGTAAGCTCATTTTCACCGTCATTTTCGGTTGAACAATGAATACTGTTAAGGATAGCAATATCATTATCGATAAGCTCAGCACTCGGATTGATAGAACAATGTACGACTAAAGACAGTTGCGCTTTAACCTCATCATCCAATTTATCGAAAGCTGCCGACATACCATCGAGAATCACCAATCCACACGCTTGAGAGTCTGTCAGCTGATGGGCCAACTCATACTGGGTATACATCGGATTGACATTTACCAATACTACCCCTGCGCGCAGACAACCAAGCAGCACCACCGCATATTGCAATATATTTGGCAATTGCACCGCAACACGGTCGCCCTTTTGAATGTTTTGTGCTTGTAAAAAAGCAGCAAAGCGGCGACTTGCAACATCTAACTGAGCAAAATTTAAGGTGGCAGCGCCCATGCTAAAAGCAATAGCGCTACTGTGCTGATCAATTTTTGGTTGTAATAAATCAAGCAGGTTGTCCTTACCGTTTAACACATCCAAATTATTTTCCAAGCCATATTGCTCGTAAGCTCGCTGCCATAATGGCGGAACACGGCTACTTGGCGCATTATTTTCAAAGCTATTATCCATCAAATTGCATCCTTGCTAAAACGTGATTGGTGCTCTCAGAATAGCACAACTTAGTCGTTGTATTATAGGTTCTAGAACAAGGATACTTTTAGGTTATAGATTATTTTCAAGCCTAAAAAACTTCCACCATTTATTAAAAATTCGTTTTATTAATACGCAGGCACAAAAAAACCAGCACGATAATCCTGCTAGTTTTTATGTTGCAGATATAAATTCTAAAGAACATTAAACTTTAAATTTTAGACAAGTAATTTTAACCAAATGATTTACGCTTTTGCCATTTCAGCAAAAATCTCATCAGCGGCGTTAATAGACGCTTCGATGTCTGTATCACTATGCTTGATTGACATAAAGCCTGCTTCATAGGCCGATGGCGCAAGGTAGATACCGCGCTCTAACATGCCATGGAAGAAAGTATTAAACACCTCCATGTCGCATTCGGTGACGTCATCAAAATTTTGCGGTACGTTTGTCGCCTTGTCTTTAACAAAGAACATCCCAAACATGCCGCCCAATTTATTGGTGCGCAGATTGATACCATGCTTGTCCGCCGCCGCTTGGATACCATCAATAAGCTGGTCTACTTTCGCAGATAATTGATCATAAAAACCATCAACGGTTAAGTCTTCAAACATCGCGATACCGGCGCGCATAGCCAGCGGGTTACCTGATAACGTACCCGCTTGATAAACGCCGCCAAGTGGCGCGATACAAGACATCACTTCTTTTTTACCACCGAAAGCACCAACGGGTAAGCCAGCACCGATAATTTTACCAAAGCAGGTCAAATCAGGGTCAATGCCAAAATGCGCTTGCGCGCCGCCAAGTCCGACGCGAAAACCGGTCATTACTTCATCAAAAATCAATACCGCGCCATTGGCGGTACATTCTGCACGCAAAGTATCATGGAATTCTTGGGTCGGAATGACCATATTCATGTTGCCGGCGATTGGTTCGACAATCACGCAAGCAATCTCACTACCCCATTTTGCAAAGCATTCTTTAATCGCTTGTGGGTCATTATAAGGAATAGTAATCGTATGCTTGGCAAAGTCCGCTGGCACGCCTTTTGAGGTCGGCTCGCCAATATCTAGCATCCCTGAGCCCGCTTTTACCAGTAAGCTGTCGGAATGACCATGGTAGCAGCCTTCAAATTTGACGATTTTGTCACGCTCAGTAAAGCCACGCGCCAAACGAATCGCGCTCATGGTCGCTTCTGTACCTGAGCTTGTCATGCGAATCATCTCAACACTTGGGACGATGTCGCAAATCTTATCAGCCACGGTGGTTTCAAATGGCGTTGGTGTACCAAAGCTCAAACCATCATCAGCGGCTTTTTTAACCGCATCAATGACTTTTGGATGCGCATGACCCAAAATCATCGGCCCCCAAGAGCCGACATAATCGATATAAGCATTGTCTTCGGTGTCATAAATTTTGCTGCCGTTAGCACGGTGCATAAAAATAGGCGTACCACCAACGCCAGCAAAGGCGCGAACCGGTGAGTTTACGCCGCCAGGAATATGTTTGCGGGCTTGCGCAAAAAGTTGTTCATTTTTAGTGCTCATAATTAGTCTCTACTTATTCTTTTGATGTTATTTTATTAACAATAGCTTAATTAACAATCACTTAATTAACAAAAACTTAAGCTTTTTTAACCACTGACGATTTGAGCTTCATCGGTCCAAAACCATCGAGTTTACAGTCGATATCATGACCATCAGAGGCATCTGGCAACAGACGAATCCCTTTTGCTTTGGTGCCGACTTTGATAATGGTTGATGATCCTTTGACCTTTAAGTCTTTAATCACGGTGACGGTATCGCCATCTTGCAGCTCGTTACCGACCGCATCACGAATGACCGCATCTTGCGCTTCAGCCTGCGCCGCATCGGTTTCAGCCGCGGTCCACTCATGAGCACACATCGGACATACCAGTAACGCACCATCTTCGTACGTATATTCAGCATCGCATTTTGGGCAATTGGGTAAGCTCATAATTTCCTCGTCAGCCGTGATAAATTGGGTGTATTCTAACGCTAACATTGTACCGTAACTCGCCAGCTTTCACCAATCGCTCCGCTTGTAAACACAGAACTGTGACTAATTGATACATTCGCTTATCCCTTAACGCGGACGTTTTTTATCACGTGGTTTTTTGTGGTACTCTGCTGTAACCAAATTTGATTTGATAACCATTTGTCTTTAGGTACTAAAAAGATGGTAAAAACTTAAATAACGACTTTTTCGCATTATTTTAACAGTAAGTCTTATAACGACTTTAATCACTCAGTATTAACCCTAATATCTGAGGCTATAGCGACTCATAAATAGGACAATAATAATGACTCAATCAACATTGCCACAATTTGTTCAACTAACCATTCAAGGTGAAGATGCCGCAAAGTTCTTACAAGGGCAGCTAACCTCTGATGTCACTAAGCTTGGGCTTAGCTATCAAGCAACGGCGCTTAGCAATTTAAAAGGTCGTATCGATTTTGGTATTTGGATTAAAAAACAAGACGAAAAGCATTTTGATGTAGTCATCAGTGCCGATTGCGCTGAGGCTTTGCAAGCGCATCTTAAAAAGTTTGGCGCCTTTTCAAAGTTTGATACCAGTACACCAACGCCCATTTATCCTTGCGTACTCGATGGAGTGCCAACCTTTAGTCATAAAGACGAGCATAATACTATCGATGACACTCAAGCGTGGATGCAGGCGAGTCTTGCAGCGGGTAATTATTGGATAGTCGCGGACACACGAGGCGAGTTTCAGCCGCAAGAGCTGCGCCTACATCAGCGCGGCGGTATGGACTACGATAAAGGCTGCTACCTCGGTCAAGAAGTTATTGCCCGTATTTACTTTAAAGCCGCGCCAAAAGCGTTTTTACATTATGTCAGCGGCACAGGTGAGGTGCCAGCCGCAGGTGATAAACTAGAGAAAATTCAGGTGGTCAATGCCATTGCTGATGATGATATAAATGCTAATGGCTTTAAGGCATTGGTTGTTGCCCGCCCAGAGCATTTAGCCGATAGTGAGCTTACGATATTAGATTTACCACCAGCACTACAAGCAGATGTCGCCCGTCAAAAATAACGGGAAAGGTTTGATAGTCTATTTCGCAGTCCAACTCGTATTATAAAAAGTACTTTTACTAAAATGCAGCAGAGCAATTTATGACCCATATTGCGGTACTCGGAGCAGGTGTGGTGGGCGTGACCAGCGCTTGGTATCTTCGGCAAGCAGGCTACGATGTGACCGTCATTGAGCGCGAATCTGCTGCCGGTATGCAAACCTCATTTGCCAATGGTGGGCAGATATCCGTCTCGCACGCAACCCCTTGGGCAAATCCGAGCACACCAATGAAAGCGCTTAAATGGTTGTTTCGTGAAGATGCACCGCTGCTCTACCGCTTGCGAGCTGATAAAGCGCAGTTGAAATGGGCAATGCAGTTTTTACAAGAATGCCGCGCAGAACGAGCCGATGCCAATTTGGTACAGATGGTGCGTTTGGGCTTGTACTCACGCGAAGCATTGCAGCAGCTGCGTGCTGATATTGGTATTGATTACGAGCAGCAAACGCGCGGTATCATGCATTTTTATACCAACCAAGTTGAGTTTGATGCTGCCATCGCGCCAACCGAGCGTATGCAAGAGCTCGGCTGTGAGCGCTATGTGATTGATATTAATAATGCTATTAGCCTTGAGCCTGCGCTTTACCCTATTGCTCATAAGCTCAAAGGCGCCACTTACACCAGCCGTGACGAATCGGGTAATGCGCATTTATTTACCCAGCGTTTGGCGCAGCGCTGCATCGATGCTGGCGTGAAATTTTTATACGATACCGACATTTTGGCGTTAAACACCGACGCCCATTCTGCTCGCCCGCACGTGCATAGTATGACCATTCGTCCCAAGGGCGAAAACGCACAGACTTTTAGCGCTGACGATTATGTACTGGCACTTGGCAGCTATAGCGTATTGCTCATGAAACCGCTCAATATCCATCTGCCGATTTTCCCTGCCAAAGGGTATTCAGCCACTTATCAAGTCAATCCGCGTGCGCCACATTTAGCACCTTTCGTCAGCCTTATTGATGATGAGTTTAAATTAGTCACCTCGCGCCTTGGTGACAAATTACGCGTCGCAGGTACGGCGGAATTTAACGGCTATAATATGGATTTAAATAGCACGCGCTGTGCAGCCATTACTCGTCGCGTACAGCAGTTATTTCCCAAAGGTATCATTGCCAATTCTGTGCAATATTGGACAGGACTGCGCCCAATGACGCCATCAAATGTACCATTAATAGGGCGCGCGCATCATGGTCAAGTCCGTCATGGTAGTGTCAATACAAACGCCAGCTTTGATAATTTATGGCTAAATACCGGTCATGGCACGCTTGGCTGGACGCATGCTTGTGGTTCGGCAAAGGCGATCAGTTTATTGATACAAGGCGAGACACCGCAAGTAGACTTTGATTTTATAGGTTTAGGAACTTAAAATTAAAAACGTAAAGAAGGCACTTTTTTAAGTGCCTTTTTAAATTAAAGACTTTTATTTTAGAGCTATTTTATGCAGCGCTTCCTGATTTAATATCAGCATTAACCTCAGTATCAACAGTTTCCAAATCAACCACCTCTGGCTCGATTGCTTGCAATTGCACAGGTACGCCATTGACCGCCGCATTACCACTTAGCTGGTCGATTAAGGTATCGTCCGTCAAGTCATTAACACTGACACCGGCATGCGCTTGCGCAATCTTTTGCTGCACACCTTTACGACCATGACCCCAACCATGAGGAATACTGACTACGCCAGGCATTAGCTCATCGGTGACTTCTGCTACGATCGTCACACTACCAACGCGCGAGGTCACTTTTACTTCCTGTCCATCCTTAATACCATATTCTTTCGCTGTTTCAGGATGCAGCATCAGCGTACAGCGTGGCTTGCCTTTTACCAAGCGATAGCTATTATGCAGCCATGAATTGTTACTGCGTACATGACGACGACCGATAAGTAAAATCTGTTTGTCATCATAATCCTGCATCATCGTTTGCACGCGCGCTAAATCGGCTTGATAAAAATCGATATTAAGATGAATTTGCTTATCTTTATGCTTTATTGCTTGCGGTAGCATTCTTTTGAGCGTGCCTAAATCCAGTCCATGTGGCTTTTTCTTGAGTTTATTTAGATTCATGCCAGCATAAGGTCCACGTCTCAAGCCTTGATCAAGCAAAAATTTTGGTCCTAAAGTCTTAATCAATCGGCGCTCAATTTTGGTCGTAAGCGGCGCTTTTTTATCGAGGCGTTTTGCTAATTCCAAATAGATTTGCCAATCATGTTTGGCACTTTTTTTCTTAGAAAACAATGCTGGAGAGTATTTAGCGACATTATGTACAGCAAAATTATTAAAGGTAACGTCATAATGGTCACGCTCTAGCGGCGAGACGGGTGGCAAGATAATATTGGCATGCCGGCTGGTTTCTGTGACAAAGTAATCAATCGCGACCATAAAGTCCAAATTGGCAAAGGCTTTATCTAACTTTTCACCATTTGGCGTACTGAGGACAGGGTTGCCTGCAACGGTCATAAAGCCTTTTAATTGACCCTCGCCTGTTACCAGCATCTCGTCACCCATCGCTACGACAGGATAATCACCATTGAAATCAGGCAAATTACTCACGCGGCTATGACGTTTGCCTAAATAACCTGGGCCGGAGTTATTGACCACATCAAGCGCAGGATTGGGGAACATGAGGCCGCCTACTTCATCCAAACGTCTGGTGACGATATTAATCACCATAATCAAATACTGGCTTAATAAGCCAAATTCCTGCACCGATACGCCCATGCGCCCATAGCAGACGGCGCTTTTGGCTTCGCAAAACTCTTTGACCAGTCTTTTAATCTCATTTGCGGCAATGCCAGTAATATCAGCAACTAACTCTGCGCTATAGTCTTTAGCGAAATCTGCCAAGCGCGCAATCTCTGGCGCAAGCGCCGCCGCTCTATTATTAGTCCGTGCTTTGTCCGCGTAACCTTGGTCATAGATTTCATTGAGCATAGCAAGCAAAAATAAAACATCGGTTGCTGGACGGATAAAATGATGCTCGCTTGCAATGTCAGCAGTTTCGGTACGTCTTGGATCAATAACGATTACTTTGCCATCGCGGGCTTTGATGTCTTTTAGCTTTTGGCGCATATTTGGCGCGGTCATAATACTGCCGTTAGATGCCAGCGGATTGCCACCAATGATGAGCATATATTGGGTGCGATTGACGTCAGGCACGGGGATACGCAGCATGTGACCAAACAGGTGCATGCTGACGATATGGTGCGGTAATTGATCGACCGAGGTTGCAGAAAAACGACTGCGAGTCTTGATACTGCTTAATAGATGCTTAATGGTCAGCATGCCGCCCAGATTATGGACGTTGGGATTGCCTAAATAAACACCGAAAGCATTTTGGCCGTGTTTCTTTTGTACTGACTGAATACCCGCAGCTACTTTATCGAGCGCATCATCCCAGCTGATTGTTTTCCAACCGTTAGCGGTTCTCTCGATGGGATGACGCAGGCGATCTTGATCTTCATGCAAATCTTGTAAGGCAGTTGCTTTTGGGCAAATATAACCTTTAGAAAATGGGTCATTTTTATCACCTTTAATCGATAATACCTTTGCTCCATCGTGCTTTATTTCAATACCGCACATCGCCTCACACAGATTGCAGGTTCTAAAATGTGTTTGCTCATTCGTCTTGGTTTGTTTACTGCTCATGGCCACGCTCCCTGTGATCGTTACTATCGCTTTCGCTAACTAAATTCCGTTTTATGGTTTTATGGTATGAATAGATTCGTTAGTCTTAAAAATTTTGCGAGCTCCACATTCATTAATTTGCTCACTAGCTACTTATTACTTGCTCATTATTGATAAAAAATCCACCAAAAAGCCCATCAAAGTTTTTGCACAACATCGCAATCGCTTGCTGCTGTGAATAACGTCCTTGATGACAGCCTAATATCAACTCATGAACCTGCGCGCTCGCACTATCAACGCAGAGATAAACTTCAAACGTCTCAAAAGAACACTCGGCTGACTGCAATCCTTGGATAAATATCTTTGTCCATTCTTCACGTATGTCGGTAAACAAACTTCCCAAACCTTTATCTTCTACTCGCAAATTAAAGCGCAGACTGTCTTCGAGTAACCGTTGGAATAACCTAATATTTTGAAAGGCGGCTGTAAAAATCAGCGTCAAGCAATGCTGACAGCGCTGATTGAACGCCGCTCTAGACAGCGTTGGATAATCTCCAAGCATATCTGCCCACGCCTTACGCATCGGTGATAAATAATTGTCTTTTAATTGCCTACTCAATTCACTTTGTAGCGTCTCTACGCTGTCAAAGTGATTATAAAAACTTGGCTGAGCTATTCCCGCCCCTTTAGCGATTTTGTTCATACTCATGCCGCAAGCGCCTTCCAAGCTATAAAGCTGCAGCGCACTTTTTAATAAGGTACGACGGGTTTTGGCTTTTGCCAGCTCACGCTTCGTATCTAATCTTGTGGCGTTTACGGTATTAATTGGACTCACTGTTATTCTGTCCTCATTGTCTAAGGCTTATGATTTCAGCTATAAGCTTATAGTTATTTAAATAACAAGTCTACAATCAGATGCGCAAAAGGTTTGATTTTCCATTAATAGTTTTAGAATTAAGATTTATAAACAGATAAAAAAGGATAAAGCACTATATAGGTAGACATTTAGCTACTGGTTTTCTTTACGTATCGCTCTGACAAAGTACTCTATCTATTACACAACTATGCCCTACATAACATAGCAAGAGCAATGACCATAATTAAGCAACACTACAAACATTGCTCATACAGACACGGCGGTCTGAAATTCATATATTGGTATCACAAGTTGGCCACGGGCTAGCTGTAAAGTGCTTAAAACAGTACGAGATAAATAAGAACAATCATAAATAATAACCTGCTCCTAAAGCACTTTACGGTTTATAGCGTTAGAATTTTTAAACTATTTACCGTAAAGTTTTGATAACTAAAATAAGGACTATAATAATGAACGAACATACGCTAAAAGGTGATTGGAAACAGATGAAGGGTACGGTCAAGCAGAAGTGGGCTGACCTAACTGATGATGATTTACTACATATTGAAGGTAGCCGTGATAAGCTCGTGGGTAAAGTCCAAGAGCGTTATGGTCACAGTAAAGATGACGCTGAGCGCGAAGTAGATGCATGGCGCGTTGAAAACAAATACTAATTTGTCTTATAAGAATTTTCTTACATATAGATTTTTATAAGCTATTTATTGAGAAAGGTCACATTGATTTAATGTGGCCTTTTTTATCGTCTGTGCCTTTTCATTTTCTATAAGTAACTACTCATCATATTGGCTTATGGATTTTAACGATAAAAATATGAGGTCGTTATCATTTGAGGTAACTGGCATGATAGAGGTTTTCTGAGGAATACACGTTCTGAGAGAATCTGAATGGAGAATTCTTAACACCCAGACACGATAAAACCGCATAGCAATTAATTGTTATGCGGTTTTATTGTTAACCATCCTTGTTACCCATCACCACTCTAATCGCTGCATCCTTGCAAGATATTGAGTATCTTGTGATAGCCGGGCATCCTGCCCATTTGTTCTGACTACTACTGGCATTATCTGCCTGCAGCACGGGTCATGTGTCCTTATTTCAATTGCCTTTATCATCCTGATGCCAGCGATTGAACTATTATCCTTAATACGGTCAACTCAATCCTTGAGTCACATTCCCTTATGCCGTGTGTGTATAGTGTCAAATTATGCACCGCGTGTTAAGTCGCGTAAGCGTCATTGCGTGTAAGCATATGCTTACGTCGATTTTAAGATAGCCAATATCTCAATCTAAGTTATTGATAAATTTGAAATAATCTTTACGTATATCTTTAATTGTTTCGTACTCCCTATATTAGTCACTAAAAGTGTTAGCGATATTGAACAAATTTAGAAACGCCCTAGTCACCTAAAGTGTCGAATGCTTACGCAACTATTTGCAAAATTTACAACTTATTAACACCAAAGACATGGAAAGATGATTTTTAAGTCTTACTATGTGTATGTAAGAAAATATTTCAATATTAAGAAACAAATATTGGCTTTGCAGGCTTATAAGCTACCAATCACCTATTGTTAAAAGTATCCCTGTTAAATAATCGTTCCTTATTCAGATCATCGGTACTCCAAAGGAGATTTTATTGTGAAAACTCTATCCGCTTTCTCATTTAAGACCGCAATATCTGCTGGTTTAGCGCTGACTTTGTTAGGAACAGTGGCTGGTTGTGCCGTTGTTGATCCAGGTTATGGAAATTACCCAATATATGGTGGTAACAGCGATTACGGCAATGCTGACTATAAACGCGTTAGCCAGACTCTAAGCAATAATCTACGCCGTCAAGGCTATCAAGTCATGGACATCCGCTCTGATAACTATCGTGGCAACCATGCTATTACTGCCATCGCTAGAAAGAACAATCAAACCTACGAGCTTAAATATAGCTATCCAGACTTAAGACTCATCAGCTCAAACAAAAGAGGTTCCTCTAATGTTTGGCAAGATGATAGAAACGATAAAGACCGTTACGACAAAGATGATTATAAAAAAGACAAGTATAAAAATCATGGCAAATATAAAAACAATAAGCGCTATAAAGACGATGATATCGAAAACAGTATCAAACGAGATTCTCGTTACCCAGCGATTAAGCAGCGGGCTGTCAATAAAGTAAAGTCAATGGGCTATAGCGTTAAAGATGTAGAACTCGATGAAAAGAACGGCCGCGGTGTGTTCGAGATTGAAGCCAAACGCGGCTCACAAGAATATGAGATTTTTCTTGACTATCCAAACTTGAATGTGATTAAGATTAAAAAAGACGGTGGTGTGTCAAAAAGTATGCTGATTAAAATTTGAACAATTTTTAAAGCCTTGAAAGCCCTATAGAATCAGTAAACTTAGCATAGATTTTTTATTGACTTTTATAGCCAGCATACTTTTTAGAACACCACCAAAAAGACTAATCTTTAAACAGTCCATTTTTATACGTTAGCTTTTCTTATGCAACGTTATTGTGGTAGTGCAACATTAAGATCAGTAATTAAATACCAGTAATCGCCACATTACTGATAAGTAATAGGAATTAATAAGATAATAGGAATATTCATTATGAAGATATTAAGCTTCTCAACTTTAAAAACCGCTTTTTCTGCTGGTATTGTGCTTGCTTTATTGGGCACTACCTTTGGTTGTACCGTCACGCCAAGACATGATGGTCAAAGAGTTTATTACCCAAACGGTCCGTATCAGGGTAACGGCAAGTATAACAATAATGGTCGTTATAATAATGGCGGCCATAAAGTCAATCATGCTCACCGCGATAGCAAAAAAGGCAAACATAAGAATAAAAACGGTCATCACAAAAATAAAAACGGTAAGCATAAAAAAGATAATAGCCGCTACAACAATAATGGTCGCTATAATAATAACCATTATCGCTACAAGTAACTTAACCTCTCAACAATTTATAGAAATAGCGCATAGCGCCTAATGGCTAGGCGTTTGGGTTTTTGGGTCTGTGCTCTCGTTATTTGACGACGTTTGACAAAATTTAGCTATTTTAGATGAGTACGATTCAATTAAGAACACGCCTTGTACGTACAGATAAGATTTTGGCATCGTTGATGACTTGATGCCCTTGGTCAAATAAGCCAGCCCTTGGTTTAGTTGACCATTTTTTTATTGTGTCGTTTTTAACATAGAACCTTGCTTATATAGACGAGCTACCAATACCTTTAATAGCATAGCATGAGAGAATATTATGAAAAAATATACGTTATTAAAAACCACGGCGGCGAGCAGTATGATTGCCGCGTTACTGTCCATAACGACTGGCTGCGTCACCGCGCCCGGCTACAATGCTTATGGTGACCTTTATGAAGACATTTACAAAGATACTAAAATTTATAAGAAACACAAGAAAACCATCAAGTCTATTGATAAAGAGCTTTATCAGCCTGCTATCGAGCAGCGCGTGGCCAATCAGGTCAGCAATATGGGTTATCGGGTCAAAGACGTCAAATACAAAAAAGGCGACAGTAAAATAAAAGTAAAAGCTCGCCGCGGCAGTAAAGACTATAAAATTGAGCTTGATTATCCAAGCTACAACGTGATTAAAATCAAAGAAGACTAATCATTTCTGATAATAAATTTAAGATCTTAAAAGTCCAATACTTCAATCACATCATAGGCAGGCGTTTCATAAGGATGCGTCTGCTTTAATGCTTCAATCACTGGTTTAATATGTGCGTCGGCTACCACCATCTCCACGCACCATTCTTCGACCGTTTCAAGTGTATCCTGCGTGCCAATATGCGGCTGACTGCCTGCTAACGGCATAAACTGCCCTGTTCCTTTAACTTGCCAACAGCACTGCTCATAATCACCAATTTTTCCAGCACCAGCCGTAAATAAGGCAGTCTTTACTTGCTCTAGCGCTTCATTGGGAATAAAAACTGTCAATTTATACATTGCTTACCCCTTTCATGCTCTTTAAAAAATTAGTAACAACTCTAGATTGGCTATTTTTTGGACAGTGAAGGATGGTCGGTCCAAACATAGCGCAGTAACCAATCTTTCGCCGTGCCCGCATAATCAATGCCAATACGTGGGCGCAGCGATACTGGCGGCTGACAGCCGTCGTCTTCGACCCAAAGCCCTGACGCAGGCATGATAGGCGCACCATATAACTCGCGGTCAATTTGCAGCCGTTTGGTTAGCTTGCCAGGACCTGCAAATTGCTTGGGATCGGTTAGCTGTTTATCTGCGCTCAGTAATTGCTCGTCGATTAAGCGCGCGCTATCGTCTGTCAAAAACCCTGCGCGTATTAATACCGCTTCTGGCGACTCTGCCGTTCCGCTCACCAAATTGAGCATATGATGGATACCATAGGTCAGATAGACATAAAATACTCCGCCCTCGCTATACATAATCTCGGTACGCGGCGTGCGCGTGCCAGCATGCGCATGACAAGCGGCATCACCTTCACCAATGTAGGCTTCGGTCTCTGAGATGCGCATCCGTAGGGTTTTTTTCTTACCATCACTATCGATTAGCTGTCGGCATAAAATCTTGCCAATTAAATCTGCCGCTACCACGCAGGTCGGGCGGACAAACCAGCTAGGTTCTAAAACGGAGGGTTGTATATAAGGCAATTTGTATAATGACATCAAAGATAACCTTTTTTATAGCGACGTTTATATTGACGATATAAATTTAGCATAAAAAACCACTCAAAGCGGCTAAGCGTTAGACCTTATTACCTATTGCAACTGTTGCTATACAGACAGTTAACTCATTCTAATAGTAAGCTTAAAACTCGCCAATCAATTTTAAAGTTAAAAAACTAAAAACATCCAACACTAAAAAATACAAACAAAAGGATATAACAATGACTAACTCTAATACTAACAATGATAAGCAGCACAACAACGATAGCAATAAAAATGCTAGCGAAAAAGATACGAATAAAAACGCAGTGATGAAAGATAACAACACTAATAATGGTAATAATGCTTCCAAAGGCAACGCTACTAACGATTCAAAGGACAACGCCTCAAAAGATAGTCAGTCTAAGACAGACGATAACAGTAAAAACGACAAGCAAAACAATCAGTCACAGAATGAAGACAGCAAAGACGATAAGTCATCTAATCAAGACAATACTAATGACAAAAAAGATGATAAAACGTCGGACAAGAACGATAGTAAAGATAGCAATAATGATAAATCGTCTGATAAAGACAATAGTAATACCAAAAAAGACGAACAATCAGACGCTAAAAACGACAGTAAAAATGGCTATGATTCTGACAAGAAGGATAAAGATAGTAAAGATGATGACTCTAAATCTAGCGACGATAAAGAGTCTTCATTAAAGGACACCGCTACCACTAAAGCTAAAGAAGTGGTTGGCACATTAGCGGACAAAGCTGCCGATGCAATGGAGATGGCAGCGAAGAAAATCAAAGAAGCGCGTAAAGACAAATAACATAGCAGTTTTTAACATAGCAATCTTTAACATAACCGTTTTTAAAATGCTTATCCCCATAAAAAAACTGAGCTCAAGGCTCAGTTTTTTATTCTTTAAATACTTTATATTTCTAGTTTAACGGCACACCGATACGTTTTGCTACTTCTTCATAGCCTTCAATCACATCACCCAATGATTGACGGAAGCGGTCTTTATCGAGCTTTTTCTTGGTCGCTTTATCCCAGATACGGCAGCCATCAGGCGAGAACTCATCACCTAGAACGATACGATCATGGAATACGCCAAATTCAAGTTTAAAATCTACCAGTATTAAATCGCCAGCATCGAACAGCTGTTTTAATACTTCGTTTACTTGGTGACTGAGCTCTTTCATTTTCGCCAATTGAGCCTCGTTCGCCCAATCAAGCGAGATAGAGATGGACTCATTGACCATCGGATCGCCAAGCGCATCGTCTTTATAAAACAGCTCATAAGTAGGCGGCGTTAATGCTTGACCTTCCTCTAAACCTAGGCGACGTACCAAACTGCCCGCAGCAAAATTACGCACCACGCATTCAACCGGAATCATGTCTAAACGCTTGACCAGCACTTCATCGTCTGACAACTGCTTTTCAAAATGGGTTTCGATACCAGCGTCAGCCAGTTTTTGCATGATAAAGGCGTTAAAGCGGTTATTCACCACGCCTTTACGAGCAAGCTGTTCGATACGCTTACCATCGAGTGCGGAGGTATCGTCGCGGAAGTGTAAAATCAGCAGATCATGGTCTTCTGTTTCATAAACAGACTTGGCTTTGCCTTTATAGAGCAGTTGTTGCTTTTGCATGAGGGAGTTCCTGTTCGTTCAAGCTTATGTGGTAAAAACGCGCAGTGACCGCCAAGCGCTTTGTATTAAGGTATAAAATGCTTAACCATAATAAAAGACCAGCGGTATAGATAAGGATGAAAAAGGGGTTTATTCTGCTGCTTGGGTCACGGCAACCGTACGCTGAGGTCTTGGCAGCTGATATTGTTTACCTGACTCATTTTCTAGTTTCAAGGTATTAGCACCGGCATTAGGCGTTGGGTATAACGGCACAAATGGCGCTGTTTCTTGCGCCGCTGGCAATTCTAATGGTGCCAGTTTTTTGCTTTGCTGATACTCAAGGCTACCATTATCGCGCTTACCAAACAGACCTTTTGTCGCTTGGCAGCCGCTCAACACTAACGTACTACCCAAAACCACGGTCATTAGCATCGGGAATATTTTTGCAGGGTTTGATGATACTGTCATCATATTATCTCTCTGAGTTAGCAGTTATTGCTTATTTGGTGCGTATGTAGGCAAAGCGTTTATAGTTTTACCATGTCTAACTTTTTTACTTAATAGTCGAAACCTATAGAGCCACTATAAGCGGTATGTTTATTAAATTTATAAAAACCTAAAGTAAATTTGCACGGATTAGAGCTTCATCAATGGTCGCATGGTGCTTTTCAGCCAACCATACCAACGGCAAACGAATACCGGTATCTATCATGCCCATTTTATGCAGCGCATATTTAACAGGAATAGGGCTTGATTCGATAAATAAGTCACGGTGTAAGTGCTTGACCACGTCATGAACTTTATGAGCGGCATCAAAATCTCCACGCAGGCCAGCGCTAAAAGTCTCACTCATAGCTTTTGGTGCCACGTTAGCCGTCACCGAAATATTGCCTTTACCGCCAAACTGCATCAGCTCAAGAGCTGTACTATCGTCACCAGATAACACCACCATTCTGTCGCCAACGGATCTGATCAGTTGCTCACCGCGAACAGCCGAACCTGTGGCGTCTTTAATAGCAACGATATTGTCAATATCAGCGAGGCGTTCAACGGTCTCTTGGGCGATATCTACAACGGTACGTCCCGGTACGTTATAAAGCATTTGCGGGATTTTTACCGCTTCAGCGATGGCCTTATAATGCTGAAACAAGCCTTCTTGTGGCGGTTTATTATAATAAGGGGCGACCAATAACGCACAATCAGCACCTGCTTCGGCGGCATCTTGGGTTAGCTTAATGGCTTCCATCGTATTGTTGGCGCCAGTGCCTGCAATCACAGGTACGCGACCTTTGACATGCTGAACAAAGTAGCGAATCACATCGCTGTGCTCTTGCATGGACAAAGTCGCTGACTCGCCAGTGGTACCGACAGCGACCAAGCAATGCGTACCTTGCTCAATCTGCCAATCTATGAGGTCTGCCAGACGTTTATAATCGACCGTGCCGTCAGGATGCATGGGCGTTACCAAGGCTACCATTGAGCCTTGTAGTCGGGTTTTAATATCGTCGTATGCTGTGCTCATAACCGTGCCTGTATATCCTAGCTTTTATTAAAGCTATCACATGATAAGTCGTTTGCAAGTGTGCCTATCTGCCCTATGGAGCTGAACGTTTGGTTTGGTAAAATAACGTCAGGGCAAGACCTTGCGTGATGTTCATACTGTGTATTCATTTTACTAACGTGATTAACGCTATTTAGCTGCTGCCACTTGATTGGCTGAGAGCCATAAAAACGCCTGCTAGTGTAGCATATTTTGCCTTCATCGCTATCAAACAATTCATGCTTAACACTTCTATAAAGCGAAAAATTAGCAATCTATCATAATGCTAAGCGCGACTCTATTTAGCCTAAAAAATAAGCCTGAAAACTAAATAGTTAGTGTAGTGCAATTGCTTAGTGTAGCGTAACTAGTTAGCAGCGATAAAACCTTTTTAGGTATTTTAACGAATCGTCAACATAGCAATGGTCGGACGATATGTATTACTGTCAATAAAGACAGCCGATTCATAACGCTGCTAATCACGCACGCTATCCTTTGCTATTCAATGCGCAAACCAATGATACCTGGGATGCCCTGACGCACTATCTCAATCGTCACCACGCCTTTTTCGGGCAATGATGCCACGGCGCTAGAAAAATCATTGACCGTTTTAATCGGTTTTTGGTGCAAATTGGTGATAACGTCGCCTGCCAGTATACCCGAGCGCGCCGCGAGTCCCGTCGGCTCAATAGCGGTGACCAGCACGCCGGTCTTATTATCAGCAGCCAGCTCTATTTGCTCCTCTGGCGTTAAATTGCGCAGCGCCAGTCCCAAGCTGATGCCGTTGGCCTGCTGTGCGCCGGTTTGCGATTGCATAGCATTGGAAGCATTACTAAGCTTGCCGGTTATGATAGCTTGTTTACCGTCACGCTGAATCTGAACGCGAAAGATATCGTCAGGCCGCGCCCGATTGATCAGGTTTAATAAATCGGAGGCTTCCATAATTAAGACATCATTGTATTTTAAAATAATATCGCCTGGCTTTAGCCCCGCTTTTTGCGCTGGTGAGTCTGGTGAAACGCGCGTCAATAATGCCCCTTGCGGACGCGCTAAATTATAAGCTTCGGCTAAATTCCGGTCGATATCTTGCGGAAAAATACCCAGATAGGCGCGCGCAACTTCACCGTTATCTTTTAACTGCTCATAAATATCCATCGCCGCATCAATCGGGATAGAGAATGACAGACCCATATAGCCGCCCGTGCCACTAAAAATACGCGAGTTAATACCAATTACTTCACCGCGCTGATTAAATAATGGGCCGCCAGAGTTACCCGGGTTTAATGCCACATCAGTTTGGATAAAGGGTACGCTGGTTTCACGGGAAAAATTGCGCGATTTGGCACTTACAATACCTGCCGATGCTGAATAATCGAAACCAAAGGGCGAGCCAATTGCTAATACCGGCTCCCCTACTTTTAGCGCATTAGAATCACCGATTGGCAAGGCAGGGAATTGGCGCCCCGTGACCTTGAGCACCGCCACGTCTGAGCGCTCATCACTGCCAACCAATTTGGCATCAAGCTCGCTTCTGTCATTGAGCGTCACAGTAATTTTGTCCGCGCCTGCCACCACATGATGATTGGTCAGCATATAACCATCACGGGTGACAAAAAATGCAGTGCCATATGCATGTTCAATCGCAGGCGTCGCTGCTTGGTCAGGAATATGTAAGCGATCACCAAAGAACTTCCGCAATAGCTCAGCCGTTTGGGCTTTAGCAAGCTCTGCCTCGCTGACAGTTTTGGTGACGTTTACTCGCGCGACCGCTGGCGTGACTTGCTGTACCAAGCCCGAAAAATCTGCGGTGGTAACGGCCGCTTGTGCAGTTGGCACGGTCGCGATGTTGATACCTGCCGCCATAGTAGTGGCTACCGCTATGGCCAACGCGCTCTGCTGTAACCAACGGCTCAAATTGGCTGTATTCGACGTTTTAGACATATTGTTAGGCATGTTACCCTCCATATAATGGGTCTTTATAATTGTTATAAACGGTTTGAATAGGACCGTTATGAATAATAATTTAGGCGTTTTATTTATATATTATGCTGATAATAGCTCAGTTTACTCATTCGCTAACCTCTAAAGCTAACATTTAAAAATTGATTTTTATATTGGTCTTTGCATTGCTGGCTGAGAGATTTTACCGCTTGCTTTTGTTATCTGCGTTTATCTTAAACTTTGGGAAATGCAAACTTGCAAAGAATAATGCTTGTTAGTTTACCGTCCATTTTCGACTTATGGTATAAAACTTTATCTTTTCTATCATAAAGATAGCCTTATTGCTAACATGCTAGACATACTACCTTTAATAAGCTTTTTCAACCAAGAATCAAATGGCGCAAAGATTGCTCTAGAATACGTCAAATAAAACCATGTTATGATAACAAGCCAAATAATCTATATGGCAAACAAAAGTTAATTTTTGTAGGTCGTTATTTTAGCAAATTGGCGATCATCAGCTTATTTTTTCATCTTTTGCTTTTTAGATTCTGCTTAGGGATCTAAAAAGCTTTTGTCTTTACAGCGATATCGTACTGATAGCCAACCTCACTTGTGCTTTGATTACTTGTGCTTTGATTACTTGTGCTTTGATTATAGTGTGGTTGATGCTTTTATTAACAAGCGCTAGATTTAGCGCTCAGCGGTGTCAGATATTGCAACACTATATTTAGACGACGTTTGCTGCGGCTTACGCTAGCAGCGCTGGTAGTGCGCCTGAATAGATATAAAATATGACAAGATTATAAAAGGATTAATTTATGGATACCGCCTTATTGTTATCCGGCGTGGTTGGGCTTGGTATTGCCGCCCAATGGTTGGCTTGGTATTTAAAGCAACCATCCATTTTGTTTTTATTACTAATTGGTATTATTGTTGGCCCGATATTGGGCGCTTTTGACCCAGACTTGGTGCTCGGCGAGCTGATGTTCCCCTTTATCTCATTGGGCGTGGCGATTATTTTATTTGAAGGCTCGCTGACTTTAGAGTTTGATGAGATTAAGCAGCACGGCTCTGTGGTACAGATGCTGGTGTCGGTCGGTGTCCTTATTACCATTGTCATTGTGGCGCTATCGACTTACCTGTTGTTTGATGTCGACCCTTTGATTGCTTTGCTATTTGGCGCGCTGGTTTGTGTGACTGGTCCTACCGTCATTATGCCGTTACTGCGTAGCGTACGTCCGAATAAAACTATTTCTAATATTTTGAAATGGGAAGGTATCATCATTGACCCTATCGGCGCGATTGCAGTGGTTTTGGTCTATGAATATATCATTTCAGGCGGCGAAGCCAGTAGTATCTTACTGTTTGCCAAAATTGTAGTATTGGCAGTGGCCATGGGCTTAGCGGGCGCGTGGTTATTGGCGTTTTTAATGCGCCGCCATATGATTCCTGAGTTTTTACGTAATGTCTTTACCTTAGCTTTTGTACTGCTCCTGTTTTCTATCTCCAACCATTTAGAGCACGAGTCCGGCTTATTAACGGTCACCGTCCTTGGCGTGGCGCTGGCTAACTGGCCAAAATTCCCGCGGGAGACGATTTTAGAGTTTAATGAATCGCTGACCATTTTATTGGTATCGGTATTATTTATCATTCTTGCGGCTCGCGTTGAGCTTGCAAGCTTGCTTAGCGTTGGTTTTGCAGGCTTGGTGTTGCTCGCGATTGTGATGTTTGTCGCGCGTCCTTTGTCTGTTTGGGCATCGTCTATCGGCTCCAATCTAAAAACCAATGAAAAGCTAATGATTAGCTGGATTGGGCCGCGCGGTATCGTTGCCGCTGCAATCTCATCGCTTTTTGCCATTCGCTTGCAAGAGTATGATATTCAAGGCGTTGAGCTGCTCGTACCTTTGGTTTTCCTCGTCATTATCGGCACAGTAATGATTCAAGGTTTGGGCGCCAAAATGGTTGGTAATTTCTTGGGCGTCCGTGAGCCTGAAACCAACGGTATCTTAGTCGTTGGCTCCAACCCTATCGCTTTATTGGTAGCGACGTCTTTAAAAGACCAAGGTTTTGATGTCATCGTCGCGCACAATAACTATACCAATATCGCTAAAGCTCGTATGAGTGGTCTGCGTACTTACTTTGGTAATCCTATCTCTGACCATGCCGACCATCACTTAGACCTTATCGGTATTGGGCGTCTGTTTGCCATGAGTACCGATAGAGAAATGAATACCTTGTCTGAAATTCATTACCGTCATGAGTTTGGCGAGCGTAAAATCTATCGCCTTAAATTCAGTGATGAAAAAGTCAAAAGCGAGCGCGATGATAAGCAAGGCAACTTCCATTCGCAGTGGTTGTTTGGTAAAGATGTGACTTATGCCAAGCTTGCCAGTATGCTGTCGAAAAAAGCGCGTATCAAAATCACTAACATCACCGACAGCTATAGCTTTGAGCAATACAAAGCCGATAATAAGCAATTTGTGCCGCTTTATACCGTCGATAAAGAAGGTAAGCTGCACGTGATGACCGATAATTTCGATGGCACCGTACCACGTGATCGTAAGCTGATTTCATTGGTCGTCGATGATGAAGTGCAACCAAAAGCGGTCGATGTAACGGCAAAACAAGAGCAGGCACGCGCGGCGGCAGATGCCAGCTTTGAATCCAGCTCGAAAGCGCCTGAAAAGCGTAAAGAAATAGAGCTTACCGATGATAGTAATGATACCACTACGTCAGAGACTGCATTAACCACTGCTAAAGAAGTCAATGTAGCAGAAGTCTCCGAGTCAGAAAAGGTACAAGACAAACAGGCCGATAGCGTTACTGTTACGCCTAATAAAATTCAGGTATCAAGCACGACGGTTAAGAAAGATAACGTGCAAACAACAGAGTCTGATGCTACTGCTCCTAATGGTTCTACCAATGCTATAAATAAAGGTGTCATGTCGGATAATTCGACCGCAACTTCGAAAACCAAAACCTCTAGTAATACCAACGGTAATGGCAGCGCACCGAAAACCAAAAAAGGCACGCTTGACCCCAATCGTTTACCAGATTCTAGCGGTGGTAGCCTTGATAACGTTGACAGCATGGATATAGATAAAGACTAGAGTTATCTTTTAATATTTTCCATAAACGGTAAAAGCCCCAACTGCTGAGTTAGGGCTTTTTTTGGATAATATAAAGTAGAAATGACAACGTTAAAAAACCTTAGCTTAGCGCAAATTTTTCCTGCACCGCTTGCCAAATACGCTCGCTAACTTCTTCAGCGCTACCTTGAGCATCAATACGCTGGATACGCTCAGGCTGCTCGCTGGCAAGGACGCTAAAACCTTGATGAACTCGAGTAAAAAACTCCGTCGCTTGCTGCTCAAAACGGTCAGCAGCGCTGCGTTTATTAGCGCGCGCCATGCCTTCTAATACTGGCAAATCTAGCCACAAGGTCAGCTCTGGTAACTGTTCAACAAATTGCTCAATCAGCATAGCAATTTTAGCGCGTACCGTACTATCGCCATGCGCTCGCCCAAAACCTTGGTAGGCAACGGTCGAATCAGTAAAGCGGTCACATATCACCCACGTTCCACGTTGTAGAGCAGGTAAAATCACTTGCTGCAAATGGTCACAGCGCGCCGCAAACATCAGTAGCAGCTCGGTATCATCGTTAATTTCGGTATCAGGGTCTAATAAAATAGCACGCAACTGCTCGGCAAACGGACTGCCACCCGGCTCCCGGGTACGCAGATAATCGATGCCTTTTGCTTGCAAATGGACGCAAAGCTGCTCAATAGCGGTGGTTTTGCCAACGCCTTCGGTCCCTTCAAAACTGATAAAGCGCCCTTGATTGGACGCTGTACTAAAAGATGCGGTATTAGTAGAATGCTTAGGCGAATTTATTTGCGCTAATTTTTCTTGCACTGATTTATCTGGTAGGGATGCTGACATGATATGACCTTATGTCATTGATGAACGTTATGGCGTTATATAGATAGCTATATAACGTCATAACGCTCAGTACACGATAGGTTTTTAGAAAAGATAAAGGATTAAATTACGGCGGCGGTGTTTGTGCTTTTTTCTGACGCATGACGCTGAGATATTCCTTGACCGCTTGGTTATGCTCATTTAAGCTATTGGTAAATTTGTGCCCGCCGTTACCGGTCGCCACAAAATATAACGCTTCGCTATCGGCAGGATGCAAAGTCGCTTCAATCGAGGCCGCAGATGGCAGCGCGATTGGCGTTGGCGGCAAACCATCGATTTGATAGGTGTTATAAGCGGTCTTTTCATCGATGTCTTTACGGCGAATATTGCCTTGATAACGGTTGCCCATCCCATAAATAATGGTCGGATCGGTTTGCAAGCGCATATTTTTATTCAAACGATTGCTAAATACCGCCGAGACCAAAGGACGCTCTTCTGCCACGCTGGTTTCTTTTTCGATAATCGAAGCCATTACCAGTGCTTCATACGGACTATCATAAGGCAGATCAGGGTCGCGATTTTCCCACGCTTTGGTCAATGCTTGCTGCTGACGCTTATACAAATCGGTCAATACCTGCTTATCCGTGCTGCCCTCGCCATAATAATACGTATCAGGCGCAAACCAGCCTTCAAGATTGTGATTGACGATAGCATCATTACTATTGACCACCGAATCTGGCAAGATGCCAACCAAATCCAATGCCTGCGCGATGCTGGCATTCGTGCTATCCGCCGTCAGTACTTCTTTTTTGATGCCTTTATTATCTCGTAGCGCCTGATATAAATCTTTTGAGGTTTTGCCTTCGATAATCTGTACCTTGACCATCGCCGCTTTTACCCCTTGCCCCAATACTTCTAAGGCTTCAGCAAAGGTAGGGTTTTCTGGTAATTGATAAATACCAGCGTGCAATGGGCCATCGATTTGCGTTTTCATATAAAGCTTGGCAATCGTGGCAGAAAACAGCGGTACTTGCTGCTTCCACTGCGGTAATAGCCCATAATACGTCTGACCCGACTCAATCGTCACCATCTGCTGCGGCTGCTCAATACGGCCAAACAGCGTCTGATACACCATCACCAAAAAGAACGCTGCAATCAGCCCAAGCACCAATAACACCTGATAACCACGCTGCATAAAAAACGAGGGATTATCAGCTTTATAGTGGCGCGGTTTAGTGCCACCGCTAATGAGTGAGATATCTGTCGCCGGTACTTCCTCTGCGCTAACGTCGTCAATGATAGGTTTTTTGTCAGGCGCTGTCGTCTCAACAGGCTGCTCCAGCGCGGCGTCATGTTCATTTTTTGGCGACTCATCAGGGCGTTTAGGGGGTATTTCAGGTGTTGGCTTGCTCATGGCAACTCGCGAGGCAGAAGTTTGCTAGAATTTAGCACTGAACTGGACGATTTTCAATGGTATTTGCTTAGCTTATCAATTAACTTGGTGTTTAGAGTAAATTATATGGCGTAATACTCATATCGCTTATTTATCACTTTGAATTCTTCCTTTAATAAGAAAATCGGCTATGAACCTCAATTTCAATCAAAGTCTTGCCAAAAACTATACATCTGAATCGCAAAAAATTCGTGTGCTTAGTGAAGATTGGGTTGCTAAGCAAAGTTATTGCCCCAGTTGCAATGCCGAACCCTTAGTTGAATTTGCCAATAACCAACCCGTCGCCGATTTTTATTGCGCACATTGCAGCGAGGAATATGAGCTAAAAAGTAAAAAGGCAAAACTGAGCCACCTGATTAATGATGGCGCTTATGACACTATGATTCATTGAATCAATAGCAAGAACAATCCAAGCTTTTTCTTTTTAACCTATTCGCCAGAATACAAAGTTAATAACTTTTTAATCATCCCTAAGCATTTTTTTAAACCCGATATGATTGTTAAACGCAAGCCTTTATCCATCACTGCCAAACGTGCCGGTTGGGTCGACTGCAATATAGACTTGCGCAAAGTGCCCGAATCAGGAAAGGTGTTTTTGGTTAAAAACGAGCAAGTTATACCACGCAATAATGTCACCGAGCACTTTCAAAAAACCTTGTTTTTACGTAAGCAAACTATCGCTTCACGTGGTTGGACACTAGACGTTTGGCAGTGCATCGACAGACTCGACGCCAACTTCTCTCTCAATCAGGTTTATGCGTTTGCCGACCTATTAAAACTCAAACATCCTGAAAACAACCACATTAAAGATAAAATCCGTCAGCAATTACAAGTATTACGTGATAGAGGTATTATTGAATTTATCGGTCGTGGGCATTATTACAAATTATATTAAGCGCTTTTATTATCTTTTACTCACTTCACAAAGGACGATCACTTCTTTTAGTCACTTTTGCTAACCTAGCGGATATAAATCCTAAAGAAATTTTGATAAGCAAGTATTGAGAGTAGTGATGATAAAAAGTGATAAGACAGTAGAGAAAATCTTTCAGATAGAGATTGTCGAGACGTTAAGTAACATCATAGAGATTAGCGCAGAGAACGAGCAAGAAGCACTATTAAAAGCGCAAGATATGTATAAAAAAGAGGAAGTTATTTTGTACGCAGATGATTGTATTGATAACCCCAGTTCGGGATAAGGGCTCAAAAAAAGATAAAAAAAGAAGTCCAAAGTTGCTAAAGTAAGTTTACCAAGACCACTTAAGCAAAAAGGACTTCTTACATGGACAACCTAACCGAACTATACTGCCATATTGACGACTTTTATCAGCAATTCAAACCTGAGTTTGAGGCTCACTTAATCGCAACGGGCCGTCAACGGCTAAGAGCATGCAAGATAAGTGTATCAGAGATGATGACCATCTTGGTACTGTTTCATCAACTGCGGTATCGACAGTTTAAGTCTTTTTA
>NZ_LXWA01000048.1:0-33750 GCF_001652315.1 Psychrobacter sp. SHUES1
ATCCTTTTATGCGTCTCATTAATAGCGTCTTGTAGTCTCATAGTAAAATAGCCCATCTACTTATTAGATGGGCTATTTTATTACTTTTATTGAGTTTTTGCCTTAACTGACTGGCATTAACCCAAAGGATGACTTTTTTTGTAACTAATTAAGTTAATACATAATTAGTAGCGTCTACTTACTGAACAACCATATCTTTAGTTTGTTCAACAGTCATGGTTTTGTCACCAGTAATGATGGCATATACACGACGGTTCATAGCGCGACCTTCTTCAGTGTTGTTATCTGCGATTGGTTGGTCATAACCATAGCCAACTGTTGATAGACGGTTTGGCTCGATACCAAATTCGTTGGTCAACATAGATTTCACTGCAACTGCACGAGCTTCAGATAGACGTTGGTTATAACGTGCTGAAGGACCTGTTTTAGAAGCGTGACCTTCAACGCGAGCGGTAGAGTTAGGATACTCACGCATCTTCTCTGCTACTTTAGCGATTTCAGGTTTGTATTGGTTTTTGATAGTTGATTTGTCGTTATCAAAGAACACACGTAGTTCCATTTTTAGCTCATCAGTAATATCTACTGGTACTGGGCAACCGCGCTCATCAACTACTACGTTCATTGGAGTGCCTGGGCATGCATCGATGCTATCAGGTACGCCATCACCGTCAGAATCAAGATCAGACTCAACGACTACTACTGGAGCAGTGTCAACTAAAGGCTCTTGCATTGGCGGTACAGCAACAGTAGGCGCTAAGTGGCCACCTAGTACAACTTCTAGACCAGCTAGAGCCATACCTTCCCACCAGTTTTGATCAAAGTTATGGATCGCACGAGCTTCACCACGTAGGCTTAACGCATCGTTAATACGATACATAGCACCTAAACCTAGGTTACCGATAGTATCTACAGTACCAGAAACCATCTCACCGCTTGCATCTTCAATTTCAATTTTAGAACGACCAGCACCAACTAAGGCATATGGTTTGAATGCATTATCAGTATAACCGCTGAACTCTTCAAAACCGATTAGGAAGTTACCAGAAATCATTTCTTGTTCTGCGTCAAATGCATCACTACCGTCTTGACGGATAGCATCAGTATTAGATACACCATATTCTACCTGAAACTGAGTAGAAGGAGTTAACTCGATACCTAAAGCAGCACCAGTATATAAACCATTTTCTTTATAATAGCTATCACCACTACCACTATAGTCTTTTAAAAGCTCTGCCTGTTCATCATCAGCACCTTCGCTGTAGTGATAACCAAGTAATAACGGGCTAATAGTAACACCAGCGTTTGCTGCTAGTGGAGCCGCTGTAATGGCAAATAATGCCAAAGCAATTTTATTTAATTTCATGAACTTCCTCCAAAGGATAATTTTAGTAATGCGTCAAGCAAAACCGCATCTTAAGATGTCCAAAAGCAGACATCATTTACGAATTTGAAATTACAAAGCAAAACCAATTAAGAAGTAGCTTAGCGATTATCAATTCAGTTTACAACTTTTTTCGTTAACCAGCTACACATTATTACACGATAATGTCATAACTAAAACACATTAGCCAGCTTAACTTACTGACGACTAACACACTTTACACTCTTTATCTTTTGTGTGTGAGGTCGCAATAGATGATGAAACGAATCCTATCTATTGTTTCAAGATATTTTAATACAAATCGTTAATTTTCTCTATCGTTAAAACTCCTTATTCACGAATTGAAACATTCTTTGACAGTAGACATATATTTGGTCTATATTCACTTAGCTAAACATTTTTCTGCTAATATCCAATATAGAACTTACGTAAACTTTATAGATACTTAAAATTTTGGCGCAACATTCAGGTTAATCGATTATTAATATATAGCTGTACCTCTTGTATAGGTAGCAATCTCTCATGATTCAATTATATAAAGTATCGTCAAGAAAGCAGACTCATTTTCAAGCACATAATAAATATGGCTTTACCTTGATAGAGCTGATTGTTACTGTCGCTGTGCTGACTATTATAGCAATGATTGCGACGCCTTATATCTTAGAGCAATTAGCAAGCATAGAAGCGAAGCGTATTGAGAGCCAAATTAAAAATACGCTAAAGTTAGCGAAAGCTGAAAGCCACATTAAAAGACAAAACTTGTTGCTTTGTCTTTCTAATGACGGCGCTACATGTCATAGAGACAGCTATAAGAAGCTATTATTATTTTTAGATGCAAATGACAATAAAAACTTTGACTTAGGAGTTGATGACCTGCTAGAAGAGCAGGCTTTAGAACCTAAATATAGTACCTTGTATTTACGAGTAGGAGATAAGCGTCATTACACCAAATTCTGGGGCGATAGCGGTAAACCCCGTGGCCATTTCGGACATATTAAGTACTGTCCAACCTCAACCTATAATCATGCCATGTATCAAATTTCATTTAATCAAGGAGGTGGTATTACTTATAAGCCTAATGCAAGCCACCCTACTGATTGTGGACAATAGAAATTACGACATTAAGTGTTTAAACATTTTGACGCATAGCAGACTTCATCATAACAACCGCTTGCTCTAACCCCACAAAAACAGCATCAGCAATAAGAGCGTGTCCGATATTTAGCTCATATATACCATCAATTTGCGCAATAGCGTGGACATTATCACGCGTCAAACCATGACCAGCATTAACCAAAAGCCTGGGATCAGCATGTTGCGCGGTTTGCACAGCTTGCTTAATTCGAGTAAGCTCATCATTCATTTTAGCGATATTACCTGCTAAACCCGCTTCCGCATAAGCGCCAGTATGCAATTCAATTGCATCTGCCCCACAGCTTACCGCTGCCGCAATCTGCTTGTCTTCTGGATCAATAAATAAAGAAACCTTGATACCGACTGCTTGTAATTTACTAACATAATCTGTTAGCCAAGCTACCTGCCCTGCAACGTCAAGTCCGCCTTCGGTAGTCAATTCGGCACGTTTTTCAGGTACTAAACATACCCAATACGGCTTAACTTGACGAGCAATCTCTAGCATCTCAGCCGTTGCTGCTATCTCCAAATTCATTCTGGTGGTTAGCTGCTCAGCTATCTCATAAACGTCAGCGTCTTGAATGTGACGGCGGTCTTCACGCAAATGAATGGTGATACCATCAGCTCCAGCTTGCTCACATAGCAGAGCAGCCGCCAAGGGGCTAGGGTAACTGACACCGCGAGCCTGACGTAAGGTCGCTACATGGTCAATATTTACCCCTAACAGAGGCTTTTTTAAGGCATTTTCTGAAGTTTGTGCTAAGTTGGAAGTCTTTACTGTAGTATTAGTCATAAAAAAATCCTTTTGTTCATATTTGGGTAATTTACTAAAAAATAGTTTATAGAATATTGGTATTTTACGCTTAAGTTAAGATTGATAGCGCTGTTGCTGCTGCCAAAGTAAGCGACTTTGTAAAGGCTGATAATCGAGCAAATGGTCAATTAATTGCCGATGCAAACGTGACCATGCATTGAGATTTGAGCTAGATAAACCTTGCTCTGCCATCGATAAAATCTCATTACCTTTAAAAATTTTTTGTGTAACAGCTATATCATCATTATGCACAATTGGCACTAAGCCCACATCAGGTAAAAAATGGTACCAGGTGTCGAGCTCGATAGTTTGATCTAAACTGTCATGTTTTAAAGTTAAAGCAAAACCCAATTCGTTAAACAAATACGCTTCAAACTGACGCAAACACAAACGCAGCTCGTTCGCAGTTAAAGGCTGCTTAAGCTGCTGTAAGCTATTTTGGTAGTGTTGCCATAATATTGGCATGGGATCTTCGGTGGGTAATAGTCGCCACAGTATTTCATTTAAATACAAGGCTGCATACTGATGTTGTCCGCTGATATTTTCATGATGCGGCGTCTCTACTAGATTTACGTTAGTGTCTTTTACCACTAAAGAATTTTGGGCTACTTGGGCTACTGAATCTTGAATTGCACTTAATGGCGCAATATTAATCTGCGTGAATGTTTTTAAATCGCGTTTACCGCTGGCAAAAAGTTGCAGGGGCATAAAAAGCGGCGCGCCTTTTTTGCCAACGCCATGGATGACACCATGTTGCTGAGAAAAAAGATAGTATAAGGCGCGCTTTTCTTGGTAGGGGCGCTGATGTAATAAATAACCGATTAACGCTTCATTACGCATGGATTATTACCTCAGCCGTGGTGATATAGAGACATGGCGGTAAACATCTACTCACCATGCTTTTTTAATCGTGCTTAATATCCTAAACTGGTCAAAGCGCGCTCATCATCAGACCAGCCGCGTTTCACTTTCACCCACAGTGTTAACATAATTTTCTTATCAAACAGCTGTTCCATGTCTTTACGTGCATCCATACCGACCTGTTTGATACGCTGACCCTTATCACCAATGACAATCGCTTTTTGTCCGCTACGCTCAACATAAATGGTCGCATCGATAAAAGTGACCGCTTTACGCGGACGACCAGTTTTTGGGTCAATATGCGCCGCTTCGTCTTTAAAACCATCAATCTGTACCGTCAAATCGTATGGTACTTCATCGCCTGCACTACGCATGATTTTTTCGCGAATAATTTCACTGGCTAAAAAGCGCTCTGAGCGATCGGTAATCTGCTCGCTATCATAGATAGGATCGGCGATTGGCAAATGCGAGGCAATCACTTCTTGCAAACGGTCTAGGTTTTGATTTTTTAAAGCAGAAACAGGGACGATATCAGCAAAATCAAAACTTTCATTAAACGTTTCGATCAGTGGTAACACGCTACCTTTATCTTTCAGCGTATCGGCTTTATTAATTACCAATACTACGGTCAGATTGGTATCGCCAAGCTTTTGTAGGGTTAATAAATCGTCATCACGCCACTGATCTGAATCAACCACAAATAACACCAAATCAACATCAACCAATGCAGAGACGGCAGCTTTATTCATACGCTCATTGATAGCCCGTACTTCATTGCGATGAATACCTGGGGTATCAACAAACACCGCCTGCATCTCGTCATTGGACAAAATGCCGTGGATACGGTGACGGGTAGTTTGCGGTTTACGCGAGGTAATAGACAGTTTTTGACCCAATAAATGGTTCATCAAGGTTGATTTACCCACATTCGGGCGACCAACAATGGCCACATAACCGGCTTTAAAATCTTCAGCGATATGGGCATTGTTATTTGATGAAAAGAACTCTTCTATCGTCGCATCGTTATCTAACGTCGTATCTTCGGTGTTATTAACTTTTAGATTGGTATCGTTTAATCTGACGTTGTTTTTCTGCGCGTCATCTTGTACAACGTCATTTTCTTCAGCCATATTTTGGTTTGAACTCATATCTGGGTTTTCGGTCATATCTCTGGCATTATCTTCATTATTTAATGGCAAATCACGGTGATTGCTCATGGGTTAATCCTATGGAGGTTGTCATCAGTTATGCCACTTATTAATTGTTTAAAGAAAAGCGACATAAGATTGATCATGTTAAAAAGATTGAAAATTTCAAAAAACAATTCCTTGAAATTATTTATTAAAATCATCGAATTTAGTATTAGAGAAAATGGTTTTTAAAAAATGAGCTTTAAAAAACTAGGTACGTCTTTTTGGCTGTCCTGGCAGTTTATGTAGCTGATTAATCATTAATTCTGCTGCTTTTTGCTCAGCGATACGGCGACTTTCACCAGATTCGGTAATATCAGGACAATTATTTATATTAACTTGACAACGTACTACAAAGATTTGGTGCGGAGCGTTACCACGGGTTTCCATCAGCTCATAATGTGGCAAATCAAACTGCTTAGATTGCAGCCATTCTTGTAAACGGCTCTTGGCGTCTTTTAGCGCTTTTTGGTCACTGACATTGTCTATGAGATCACCATACCACGATAGCACGCACGCACGGGTAATATCCATATCTTGACTGTCTAAATAAATAGCGCCTATTAATGACTCTACCGCATCTGCCAAGATAGAAGCACGATTGCGCCCGCCGCCTTTTCGCTCACCCACGCCCAATATCAAATGATTAGACAGCTCTAGGTTTTGCGCAATAATTACTAGCGATTCCTGCCGTACCAAAGTTGCCCGCATGCGCGTCAGACGGCCTTCATTTTGCGTAGGATAGCGGTGATATAAGGCCTCACCAACGATCATCCCTAATAAAGCGTCGCCCAAAAACTCTAAGCGCTCATAGTTTTTCTTGCTATCAAAGGAGCGATGGGTAAGCGCCAGTTTAGGCAAGCTTAAATCATTAAACACATAGCCCAACTTGCGCGACAAGATCGCTAACCGTTGAATAAATTCTGCGCTAATAATAAGCGTGTCATCAGACACGCTATTTTTATGGGGATTGGGAACCGCCTGAGGAGACTGCGAAGTTGGTTTCATGCGTGGTCTGTATGTATCCCTTTTTTTCAGTGGTAAATATAATGCAATACCAGTGTTTTAGAAATTGGTTAGAAAATTAAAAACAACAAAGTACTTTATTACTTTGATTTTAACGCTTTAAGTTTTGATATATAAGCTTTAATAGTTAAGTTATTCAGCAGTAGTAGCATCAATGTCGCCTTCAAAGCGATTAACGATATCGATATTACCAAAAAAATTATTGGTGGTTTCATATTTCTTATGAATAGCCAATTGACCTGGTTTTTTATCGGTGAAAGTAAACACTTCTTCTGCTTTGGTATCATAATCGGCGTTAATAGACAGCTGCTTATTCACGCGCTCTACAAACTGCTTGGCCGTTTCTTTATTGGTATTGGACTCTTTAAGCTGCGCACTTAAGGTTTTTGTTAATTGGTAATCGCCAATTTGCGCTGGTACAATAGCGACGAGCAATTTAGCTGCCACGCCCAAAACGATAATGATAAAAACGACACTCGTTACACTAGCACCGCGCTGCGAAGACAACCCAGATAACTGCTGCACCATAGGACCTCTCAAGGGGTAAGTTGCTATAGGTAAACTGCCATATTTAAAAAACTGTCTTATATATAACCTTTAGTATGATGGTTTTTATTAAACAACCATCATATTAGCATAAACTATTATCGGTACATTATTCTTTAGCGCAGCATTATTCTTTAGTGCAGCAATAATATCAATCAATACTACCATTACGCTTAAAGGTTGGTAAGTTAAGACCGGGCGGTTTATGCATCCAAATATAGACCGCTTTACCTGCTAAATTATCATCGGGAACAAAACCCCAAAAACGCCCATCAGCACTACGATCGCGGTTGTCACCCATTACAAAGTAGTGACCTTCTGGCACTTTGATACGCCATTCTGTGCCTTCAGAGCTGACCACTTCCGGCGATTCTTGCTGTAAAAACGGCGCGTACTGCGAGCTATTCATATCCGCTAAATAGCGAACCAAGTGTTTGTTGTCGCCTTGAATCTCTTCAAAGTACTTTGCCTCACTTTCTTCTTGCTGCCCCATTCGTATGGCATTGTCTTCAGTCAACACCTGTCCAGGTGCCACTTGTCCGGCTGGATATAGCTGTGAGGTCAGCTCAGCGTCGGCGTCAAAATTGACCGCTTTGGTAGGAACGGGCGTGTCATTAACTGCAAGCGTCCCTTGATTATAACTGACGGTATCGCCCGGCAAGCCGATCACGCGCTTAATATAGTAAATACTTGGGTTTTCTGGGTAACGAAAAACCGCTACATCGCCGTGCTCGGGCGCGCCTGTATCAAGTACTTTATTATAAGTCAGCGGTAGACGTACGCCATACGCGTATTTATTGACCGCGATAAAATCACCCGTGTACAAGGTTGGCACCATCGACGATGAAGGGATATTAAACGGCTCAATCAAGAATGAGCGCACTATCAAGACCACCGCCAACACTGGGAAAAAATCATATGCCCAACGTACCAGCAAGCTCTCTTTGCCGCGACCGCGGGTTTTACGCTGTTTGAGCGTCAGCTTCTCTAATAGCCAAATAATACCTAAGCCGAGGGTTAATGGCACTAAAATTAAATTAAAATCAAAATCCATACGAATTTGCCTATTAACGAGCTGAAAATCAAACTACTGGTGCAGTAAAGCTGTCTATGCCAAATATTGCTGTGTCTTTATCTTTTAAAAGATAATGAACGTTTAATTATCAACCTGTAAAACCGCTAAGAAGGCTTCTTGTGGAATCTCGACGTTACCCACTTGCTTCATACGTTTTTTACCCGCTTTTTGCTTAGACAATAGCTTTTTCTTACGCGAAACGTCACCGCCATAACACTTCGCTAGGACGTCTTTACGCATGGCTTTAACCGTACTACGACCGATAATTTGACTACCAATCGCCGCTTGAATCGCCACATCAAACATCTGACGTGGAATCAGCTCTTTCATCTTAGTGACCAGCTGATTGCCACGGAAACGCGCTTGATCTTGGTGTACTATCATCGCTAAGGCATCGACTTTATCGCCATTGATGAGGACGTCAACTTTGACCAATTTATCAGCTTGATAACGCTCAAAATTATAATCGAGCGACGCAAATCCGCGCGAGACTGATTTTAGGCGGTCAAAGAAGTCCATGACCACCTCACCCATCGGAATATCAAAAATCAACTGCACTTGGCGACCCATAAAACGCATATCGACTTGGACGCCGCGACGCTCAATACATAGTGTCATGACGTTACCCAAGTAATCTTGCGGCACTAGAATCTGACAGCGGGCAATTGGCTCACGGAACTCTTCGATATTATTTGGTTCAGGCAATCTTGACGGGTTATCTACGTAAATGACTTCACCATTTTTCTTTTCAATCTCATAAATAACCGACGGCGCGGTGGTGATTAAATCCAAGTCATATTCACGCTCTAAACGCTCTTGGATAATCTCCATGTGCAGCATACCTAAGAAGCCACAGCGAAAACCAAAGCCGAGCGCGTCGGAGGTATCAGGCTCAAAGTATAGCGACGCATCGTTAATCTGTAGTTTTTGCAGCGCTTCACGGAATTTTTCAAAATCACTAGAATCTACTGGGAACATACCAGAATAAACTTGCGGCGTGATTTGCTTAAATCCAGGAATGCGCTCAACATCAGGCGTACTGGCATGGGTAATCGTATCACCAACAGGCGCACCAGCAATATCTTTGATTCCTGCGATAACAAAGCCTACTTCGCCCGCTTGTAAAATACCTGTGTCTACAGGTTTCGGGGTAAAGACACCAATTGAGCCCACTAAGTGCGCCTCTTTGGTCGACTTAATATACAGCTTATCGCCTTTTTTAATCGTTCCTTCACGCACACGTACTAAAGACACCACGCCCAGATAGTTATCAAACCATGAGTCGATAATCAATGCCTGTAGCGGTGCATCACGGTCGCCCGTTGGCGCAGGAATAAATTCAACCAAGGCCTCTAGCAGTTTATCAACACCAAGACCAGATTTTGCAGAGACGCGCGGCGCATCAACGGCATCAATACCGATAATATCTTCAATTTCTTGAATCACGCGCTCAGGCTCAACTTGTGGTAAGTCAATTTTATTTAAAACCGCCATCACCTCTAAGCCCTGATCAACAGCGGTATAACAGTTGGCGACCGACTGTGCTTCGACGCCTTGTGCGGCATCAACCACCAATAGCGCGCCTTCGCAAGCCGCTAATGAACGTGAGACCTCATAAGAGAAATCGACGTGACCGGGCGTATCAATGAAGTTTAGCTGATAACGCTCACCGTTAGGATGATCATAAAACAAGGTCACAGACTGGGCTTTAATAGTGATGCCGCGCTCACGCTCAATGTCCATAGAATCAAGGACTTGCGCCTGCATCTCACGATCTTGCAGCGCGCCGCACATTTGAATAAAACGGTCAGCAAGGGTCGACTTGCCGTGATCAATGTGGGCAATAATAGAAAAGTTACGAATATTGGCTAATGCAGTCACAAAGCGCCTACTAAATAATGGAGGATTGAATAACGGATATACATAGTGTCAGATGGCAACCGTCGAATACATACTTATAGCTCATACTGGCCAATACGCCAAAAGAGACAGTTTAAGTACCTACTGTATTGCCGCAATTGAAATGCCCACAGCGCAAATGACTAACTTTTAATACGCGCAGGCATACGAAGGTATTCTAGCAGTTTTCCGCTATAAAGTAAGTGGATTTTGTCAGCAAGCAAAAATCAGGCAAAAAAAAACCAATCATAAGATGATTGGCATTTTACTACTGCTGGTCTTACTATATATGGTGGCGATGAAGAGACTTGAACTCTTGACCTCACGATTATGAGTCGTGCGCTCTAACCAGCTGAGCTACATCGCCATTTAAGGCTCGGTATAATACCGATAGAGAGGGCTTGCGTCAACCCCTAATTAGCATTTTTTGCGAAAAAGACGCATTTCATTCAAATTAACGGCAAATATGCATAATACTAACAATAAAAACGAACCGCAAAACAAAAAAGTTGGTAGACCGATAAGCCGGGTTCTGTCGTGGACGATCATTCCTCTAGGCGTATCATCGCTGATACGCTCAAGCAACCTACCCGCATCGAACGCGGGCCGCGCCATATCGATGCCTATTTGGTCTTGCTACGCGTGGAGTTTACCCTGCCGTGAGATGTTGCCATTCACGCGGTGCGCTCTTACCGCACCCTTTCACCCTTACCGATAATGTCTTGCGACACCAAAGGCGGTCTGCTCTCTGCTGCACTTGTCGTCAAGTTACCCTGCCCAGCCGTTAGCTGGCACGCTGCCCTATGTAGCCCGGACTTTCCTCCCCTGCGCATCTGTTGCCAGTGTGCAGCGGCGATCGCCTAGTCTACCAAGCGCGCTAGTATAGCAAAATTAGTATGAGGTGTGGAAAGTGTTTTGCGCTTATTTATTTGTTGTTATAAAACTATTTAAATAAAAGCGTTTAAATAAAATCTGGCGGTAAAGCTAAATTATCATTACCTATAGCGCTATTTGTCTGTTGCGCCATTTGCAGCCAGTAAGTGTTTGGATAATGGCGCGCTAAGTAGTTTTTCAAATAATCAATCGTACTATTGGCAATCTCATCATCTGTCTGAGCAGCACTATCATGAATATGGTTATAAATCACGCTATGCAGCGTTAAGCCGCGTGCTTTAATCGCCTCCAAACTCAGCAAGGTATGATTGATACTACCAAGCCGCCCTGAGGTTACCAAAACAACTGGATAGTCTTGCTCAGCAATATAATCTAAGGTTAATAGCTGCTCGGTTATGGGCACTAACAATCCACCTGCGCCTTCTAACAGCACCGCATCGTAGCTTTGTTGCAATTGCTGCGTAGATTTGGTGATGATTTTAAGATCTAAAACAGCATTGGCAAGTTTCACTGCTAAATGCGGCGAGGCGGGTTTTTCATAACGATACAGACAAGTGGTAAAGTCTAAATCACAAGGCTGCAATGGAATTCCCATTAATTGACGATGAGTGACGATATCATCAGCAATATTCATTTTACCACTAGCTGAATTGACACTAACGCCTGTTTGTACCAGCTTTTGAGTGATGACGCTAATGCCTTGCTGCATCAGCGCTTTCGCTAACATTCCCGTGGCATACGTTTTGCCAATATCAGTATCGATACCGGATATAAATAGCACACTCATAGCGAAGCTCTATCGGTGACAGGAATTTGCTCCAAATACGAAGTAACAACGGTTAGTAGCGCTTGGCACAACGTCACCAGTTCGTCATCGCTAATGACATAAGGCGGCATAATATAAACCAATTTGCCAAAGGGTCTGACCCAAATGCCATTGTCAATCAGCAAAGACTGAAAAACTGGCATATCAACCGCCTCATCTAGCTCAATCACAGCGACCGCGCCTAAACAACGTACCTCTTTAACACCGTCTAATTTTGCCGCTGTGGCTAGCTGCTCATCCATGATAGTTTGCATATTTGCCGTACGCGATTCGATATCATAAGACAAGATTAAATCAATTGATGCACAAGCGACTGCGCAGGCCAACGGATTGCCCATAAAGGTCGGACCATGCATCAGGGCGGGATAGTCGCTTTGGCTAATGGTTTCGGCAACCTTACGGGTACAGAGGGTCGCCGCAAAAGTCATATAGCCACCCGTCAACGCCTTGCCAATGGTCATAATATCAGGGCTGATACCCGCATGCTCGCAAGCAAACAGCTTGCCACTACGCCCAAACCCAGTGGCGATTTCATCAGCAATGAGCAGGACGTCATTTTCATCACACAATTGGCGTAATAGTTGTAGATATTCCGGACTATAAAAGCGCATACCACCTGCGCCTTGAATAATTGGCTCAATAATAAATCCGGCAAGCTGAGCGCTATGTTTAGCAAAAAATGTGGTTAATTCATCACGCTCATTTTGAGCTAGCTCACGCTCAAATCCTAATGGCGGTGCAGGGACAAAATGCTGCAAAGGCAATTGTTTACCATACAGGCTATGCATGCCGCCGACTGGGTCACAGACACTCATTGCATGCCAGGTATCGCCATAATAGCCAGAATGGGTCGAGGCAAATTGGTTTTTATTGGGACATCCGGCTGCAATTTGATATTGCAGCGCCATTTTTAGCGCTACTTCGACGGCAATGCTGCCGCTATCGGCATAAAATATCGCATCAAGACCATCCGGGACAATGGATAATAATTTTTTACCCAAATCTATGGCTGGCTGATGGGTTAAGCCGCCAAACATCACATGCGCCATTTTGCCCAATTGTGCAATCATCGCTGCATTGAGCACTGGATGATTATAGCCATGAACGCTTGCCCACCATGACGACATACCATCAATCAGGCGCGTACCATCTTTAGTAACGATATAAACCCCTTCAGCATGGTCAATAACGATATTTGGATAGGTGGGCGGCAAGCTGGCATAAGGATGCCAAAGGTGCTGTTGGTCGAAATCGTTGGTTGAGAGGTTATTTGTTAAGGGGTTGGATCTCATCATTTTTTATTTGCCAGTAATACGTTTGTATTTTGCCAATAAATCGCTTTGGGTTTCGACGTGGTTTGGGTCATGCGGGATACAGTCGACAGGACAGATGACCACGCATTGCGGCTCATCAAAATGACCGACACACTCTGTACATAAATCAGGGTCGATGACATAAATATCATCGCCCTCTGAAATGGCTTCATTTGGGCAAGCAGGCTCGCAGACATCGCAATTGATGCATTCATCGGTAATTAATAACGCCATAAACTGCTCCTTATTTGCTAGCAGTTGATAATAAATGAGTACGTCCGTGGTTTACGATTACACTTAATATTAAACCACCAGCCCATCATTAAAGCTTAGCTTGTTAAGCGTTTAGCTAAATTTAGCTGCTGAGTTTTTGTATAAAAGCTTCTGAAACGCAAGGTGGCACAAATTTCGTCACATCGCCGCCAAGTTTGGCAATTTCACGAATCATGGTTGATGAGATAAACGAGTAATTTTGCGACGGGGTTAAAAATACCGCTTCAAAGTTTTCATCAAGCTCGCGATTCATATTGGCCAGCTGAAACTCATATTCAAAGTCTGACATCGCTCGCAGACCTCGTAATACGGCGGTGGCATTTTTTTCGCGCATAAAATCGACCAGCAAGCCTTCAAAGCCAATCACCGACACTTGCGGCAAATCCGTAAATACCGTCTCAACCAAATGCACGCGCTCTTCGAAGTCAAATAAAGGTTTTTTATGATGACCAGAGGCCACGGCGATGACGACCTCATCGAACAATTTAGCCGCGCGTTTAACCAAGTCGACATGACCGTTGGTAATCGGGTCGAAGGTACCAGGGTATAAAATTTTGGTGTGCAATTTTGAAGAAGTAGCAGAAAGGCTCATAACAGGGCTAATATGGTTAATGATAATGACCCATATGCTAGCAAATTTTGCTCAAACTTCCTACTTATCTGCTACATTTGTCCTAACAGCCGATTTACCTTTTCGCTGTGCGCTTTGCTACAATAGGCGGTTCGACTCATCGCTCTTAATAGGTAAAAAAATATCTACATTTAAGGGTTAGAATGAGGAACAGTTAGACCGGGACAATTTATACAAACCATGTAGTTTGAAGTCCTTATGGAGAAATTATGTCAAAAAAATCAAAAAAACCTGACAATCAAATCTGTGCCAATAAAAAAGCTCGTCACGAGTATTTTATTGAAGAGACCTTTGAGGCAGGTCTATCGTTACAAGGCTGGGAAGTGAAGGCCATTCGTGCCGGTAAAATGACCATTACCGAAGCGTATATTATCTTTCGTAATAATGAGGCGTTCTTGTTTGGCGCCCATATCCAGCCGCTGCTTTCAAGCTCAACGCATGTCAGCCCTGATAGCATCCGTACCCGTAAGCTGCTGCTTAATCGCCGCGAAATTGAGAAACTCATGGGTGCGGTCAATCAAAAAGGCTATGCCTGCGTACCATTATCTTGCTATTGGAAAAACTCTTTAGTGAAATGCCAAATTGCGCTTGCCGTTGGTAAAAAGCAGCATGATAAACGTAAAACGCTAAAAGACCGCGACTGGGAGCGTGATAAGCAGCGCGGCTTTAAGCAGCATTTGGATTAAAATTTTCGTAAGATAAGTTTTAATCTAATGTAAAAAGGACGATTCAGCATATTGTTGAGTCGTCCTTTTTTATGACATTGCTAAGGTAAACTTATTAATTTAACGGAGCAAATTTTAGACCGTTTGGGCAATTTTGCTCACTTTTGACTCTTTATGAGCGCGGCGTAATTGACGGATACCGTGCGCGATTAGGCAAGCGATTCCGAGCCAAATTAAGCCATAACTATAAATCATCGCTGATTCAAAAGGATTGCCCAAGACAGTGATTGCTAAGATAAATAATAACGCCGGCTCAATATAGCTCATCATACCGTAAACGTTGACAGGGAGCATTTGACTGGCGTCAACATTGGTTTTCATCGCCAGCACGCTAAGCATGCCAAGTCCTACCAACATCATGATAAAAAAGCTAGAGCTGCCAACCAATCCTAAACTGCTCGGCGCAATGAATAATAAATAGGCGACGGCAAACGGTGCAAAGATGGTCAAATCCACCAGCAAACCTGTAATCGCGCCGATACCTTGTAGGCGGCGTAAGATATAATAAACAGGATAAGTGCCGCAGACCCAAAGCGTCGCCCAAGAAACACTTTGGGTACGTACAATCTCACTACCGACGCCGAGGGCGGCAAAGCCAACGGCCAACCATTGCAGACGGCTTAATTTTTCGCCAAATAGGACGCAACCAAACACCACCATCATCAGTGGAAAGAGAAAATAACCCATTGCGGTTTGCACGCCTTGACCATTAACTGGCGCCCACATAAACAGCCAAAACTGGCTGAGAAATATCGGCGTTGGTAATAATAACCATACCCATTGCTTTACCGTGCGCAGCGCCTTTAATTTATCGAGATGTAAACCTAAACGCCCACTAATCAGCAAATACCCTATTAGCGCCGCCCACATCGCTAGCATACGCCAGATAAAAACTTGGGTGCCAGATAATGGCGCTAAAAAACTGCTATAGGCATAAAGTACACCAAACAACAAATTCGATAATATCGCCAGCGCCACGCCCATTATTAATGTACGCTGCTGTTTGCTACCTGCCGTCCAAACAGCAGGCAACGGCAAGCGTGAAACGGTAGCTGCGAGCATATTAGTAGAGACATTAGAGGGCGTTGGATTGGACATGATAAGCACCGTAAATATAAATAGACGTTAGAAGGCTTAGCGATTTCTTTATTTTACTTATTCAATTATTCACAAGCTTTGATTGCTAAGCTTTAATCAATAGCGTCTATTTTACTAAGATGCTATGAGAAATTATTTCTATATAATCTTTTATTAGAATAAATTTACTTCGGAAATTACTAAAACTTAGTTATTTTCTTATATTTATATCATTAACAATAATATTTATAATAAAAATATTAATATTTGTGATTTTCTAGGGAAGAGATACTGTGAGCCATATTTTAGACGATACCGATAAAGCGATTTTAAATTTGCTACAGGACGATGCGACTTTGCCGTTAAAAACGGTCGCAGAACGTGTACATGTTTCTATCGCTACCACCCAGCGCCGTATTCAAGCATTAATAGATAGCGGTGTGATTACCAAACAAGTCGCTATTGTTGATCCAAATAAGGTCGGTTACGGGCTTACGGCAGTGGTCATGATAGAGATGTCGCGCTCCAATACCTCGATGCAGCATCGATTTGAGCGCTTAATGCATGATCAGCCGCGAGTAATGAGCTGCTATGAAGTGTCAGGAGATGCCGATTTTATGTTGATGGTCAATGCCAAAAACATGAACGATTATCATGAATTTACCCGTAATTTGCTGACTTACGAGAACAATGTGCGCAGCTTTAAAAGCCAGTTTGTAATGAACTTTACCAAGAGCGGCACCAAGATTTTGCTTGATTAATATCAGCTACAAAGCCCATGCAATTTTTATCATTAATAAAAGTGGATAAGTCATCGCTAAAACAGGTACGATAGCAACGAATGTTTGGCATTAAATGCTAGATAAACTATCAACCGTATAGCAGACAAGGAAGCCTGATAATGAGTAAAAAGATACCGCCTATCGATACCAATAAGAATGCTCAGACCCTATCGAAGTTATTCAATCCAAAAACCTTATTAACAGGCGCATCACTTGCGGCATTGCTTGCCAGCTCAGGCTGCGCCACCAGCTCTTTATTAGAAAGTGACAATCACGTCAGCACCAAAGCTAGCAAGCAAATCTTGTCTGAAGACCAAATTGTCGCCTTTGGTCGTCCTGCGCAGGCATTACCAAAAATGCCCAACGCTACCATGGTTATCGTCGGTGAAAAGAACAGCTATGTGCTGACCCAAGGCGGGACGGAAATGATTGGTTTATTAAGCAATCTGACGCCAAAAAATATCCACGTCGATAACGACATGAGTTTTTATGTGCCCAATAATGATGGCTATTTTCAGGGTGAAATGAAGCTGTCGTATGCCAAATTAAAAGATGAATTCCAGCGCTCAGATTATCAATTCTTTTTGCAAAACAATGGGCGCGACTGTACTTCAGCCAGCGACCAACGCATCAATGCTCAGCGCTTTTGCTTTAGCGTGCCTGTCAAAGGTGCTATCTATCCGCAAGTGAGTAATTTAAGCTTGATTCAATCTAATTACCGCGCTTTAAGTAAACCTTATACGGTCAGTTTTTATACTCAAAATCATCAACAACAAGTGTCTCGTAGCGGTGCCAATACCGCGCAAAAGCTGGTGTTATTGCCATTTGCCTTAGCCTTTGATGTAGTCACCTTTCCCTTTCAACTATTAGATCAATAAATTTTTTAGTTTAATTCATACATAAACAAAGAAGGGTTGTTAACGTTTAATAATCCTTCTTAGCAAGAGATTATCCCAAACTATCAATAACTTACCTCGCTATTATAAAATCTCTTTTTTACATAATGAAAGCAATTCATGTTAAAATGAGCGCTTTTAAATGAGCCGTTGTTTATAAATAACGATAACGGCTTTTTTAGTGCCACTTTTTTAATTAACAGGTCCGCTCATGTCTGCCGATACCATCGCCCGCACCGCCTTTAAACAAGGCACCAAACCACTTTACGACTACGACAAACATTGGGCGAGCTGCTACGAGCCTGCGCCTTATTTGCCAATGAGCCGCAAAGAAATGGACGATTTGGGCTGGGATGCCTGTGATGTCATCATCATCTCAGGCGATGCCTATGTCGACCACCCAAGCTTTGGCATGGCGATTATCGGCCGTTTATTAGAAGCGCAAGGCTTTCGCGTCGGTATCATTGCCCAGCCAGATTGGAAGAGCAAAGATGCCTTTATGGAGCTTGGCAAACCGGTTTACGCGTATGGTGTGACCGCCGGCAACATGGATAGCATGATTAACCGCTATACCGCCGATCGTAAAATCCGAAGTGATGACGCTTACTCGCCCGGTAACGTGGCTGACAAACGTCCTGACCGCGCCGCTATCGTTTATAGCCAGCGCTGCCGCGAAGCCTATCCTGATGTTCCTATTATCTTGGGCGGAATCGAAGGCAGTTTACGCCGAATCGCTCATTATGATTATTGGTCAGACAAAGTCCGCCGCAGTATCTTGATGGATGCGCGCGCTGATGTCTTGTTATATGGCAATGCTGAGCGTGCCATCGTCGATGTGGTGCATGGTTTATCAAAAGGTTACACCTTTGAACAAATGAGCAGTTTGCGCGGTACGGCGTACTTATTGACCCCGACCCGCCGTCATTGGCAAGCGGGCATGACCGAGGTTGCTAGCAATGATGTCGATACCGTTGGCCGCGTTGATCCCATTATTAATCCGTATGTCATGACTGAAGACGTTGATCAATGCTCAATCGAGCAAGATAAGACTAGCCCCTCACCCGTTGGACAAGCTACGTCAGCAATGACAGGCATGTCAGCCCAATATGCGAAACAGTATCAAGGCTTTGTCGCCGAACCCGTGACCAATAAAGTCTTAAATGCTGAGCAAGTCGATGAAGATACGCAAGTGGTGCAAATGCGCGGCTTTGATAAACCACAAACCGCACGTAAACATAAACTTAAAATGCCGCCGCGTGAGCAAACGGTCATTCGCCTGCCTGATTATGAGCACGTCAAAGCTGACCCAGTGTTGTACGCACATGCCAACCGTATCTTACACCTTGAAACCAATCCGGGTAACGCGCGTGCCTTGGTGCAGCGTCATAGTAGCGGCGCTGGTAACTCGCATACCTCGATTGACGTTTGGCTCAATCCGCCACCGATTCCGCTCTCAACCGAAGAGATGGATTACGTCTTTGATTTGCCGTACGCGCGTCTGCCGCATCCAAGCTATGGCGATGCGCGCATTCCTGCTTATGACATGATTAAATTTTCGGTCAATATCATGCGTGGCTGTTTTGGCGGTTGTACGTTTTGCTCAATCACTGAGCACGAAGGTCGTATTATTCAAAACCGCTCAGAAGAGTCTATCTTGCGTGAAGTTGAAGCGATTCGTGATACGGCGCCAAACTTTACTGGCGTTATTTCTGACCTTGGTGGGCCGACCGCCAATATGTATCGACTCAACTGTAAAGACGAGACGATAGAGAAGAACTGCCGTAAGCCGTCTTGTGTCTATCCTGATGTCTGCGATAACTTGATTACCGATCACAGTAATTTAACCCAGCTATACCGTAAAGCGCGTGATATCAAAGGCGTGAAAAAGATTCTTATCGCCTCAGGTTTGCGTTATGACTTGGCGATTAAAGACCCTGAATACGTCAAAGAATTGGTCAGCCATCATGTTGGCGGTTATCTAAAGATTGCCCCTGAGCACTCTGAAGAAGCGGTACTGTCAAAAATGATGAAACCTGGCATGGGCAACTACGATAAATTCAAAGCCATGTTTGAGCAGTACAGCCAAGAGGCCGGCAAAGAGCAATATCTGATTCCGTACTTTATCGCCGCTCACCCCGGCACTAGAGACGAGGATATGATGAATCTTGCGCTGTGGCTAAAAAGTCATGGCTACCGCGCTGACCAAGTACAGGCGTTTTATCCGAGTCCGATGGCGACCGCGACCACCATGTACCATACGCATAAAGACCCACTGCATAAAGTGAGTCGCAGTGAGGGCGATATGGATATCGTCAAGTCTGGCAAGCAGCGTAAACTGCATAAAGCTTTCTTACGTTATCATGACCCAAAAAACTGGGTCATGCTGCGTAAAGCGCTGCAAGATATGGGACGTGGGGATTTGATTGGTAAAGGTCGCGGCTGCTTAATCCCGCCATTTAACGCCAGTTTAGAAGGTCGCGATGCCGCGCAAGACAGCTATCAATCGGCGCGTAAAAAGAACAGTCGCTTGGGCAATGACTCAGTGAAACGCAGTAATAATAGTCCTAACGCTGCAAAAAACACCTCGGGTAAAAGCACATCGAGCAAAAATCACAAAAAAGTCAGTAAAGGCAACTTCCAAACACAGCATACAGGTCTGCCACCGCGTAAGACTAAATAGTTCAATACGAAACAGTTAAGCAGCTGTTAACGTTTTTTTGTCTTAACCATGCCCAAATTAAAGCGCCTATCAGCTCAGCAGTCGATAGGCGCTTTTTTATGTTTTGCCCATTAAATATATTGGTCTTTTTAAATAACTGTTTGAGCTTATAGTCAAAATATCCTAAAAACGCGGCGGTATTGCTGATATCAATTTTTTGTAGCCTCTGTCTGCGTAGGCACAGCAAGCAAGAAAAATTGATATTAGCAGTGCGTGATGTATTGATATTATTTTTCATCCGCTATAGTTATTTTACAAAGGCTATTAAGGTCAGCGTTACATTAACCAGTGTTTAAGTAACTTAACGAACATGTAACAAACAATTTCTAACATTATCTAGAAAGTCTTTTCGTTAACATAGGCGCTATATGCATAAGGCGCCGTTAAAAAGCGCACGATTAGAAAAAGCATAGTCGAAAAATACCTGCTAATTTTTACATTTTTGGAGAATGCCATGAATACCCTAACCAAAGTTGCTGTTGCCCTACCTACTCTAGCGCTACTTAGTGCCTGTGCGACCACCGCACCTACTACGCCAAACAAAACCCCTGCGTCAGAAAGCGTGACCGATGTCGCCTATGACCGTATGGCGCCAGCCCCTTATACCTGTACCGATGACAGCAAAATCTTGGCAAAACAGTCAATCAATAAAAAACAAGTTATGCTAAATGCGACTTTACCTAAAGTAAACTGGGCCGACCAACCTATCATTCTAAATGGCGGCGTCCAAGGTGATACGGCAAGCTATGTCAATGAGTCAAACCCAGAAGTAGTCTATGCTTGGCACATGAAAGAAGACAAAGGTATCCTTGCAATGAAATGGGCAGACGGTAAAGAATACCAAGTAAACTGCCAAATAGGCAGATAATGATTTTGGTTTAATCGTGCATTAATAATGATTAACCTATCATTGTTCAATCTAGCAATAATATAAACAGTCATCGAATGGTGGCTGTTTTTTTATGGCTGGAAATTTAAAAGCGTACTCGCCAATGCTTTATTTTATTATGCTAGAGAAGCAACGCGAAAACTGGCAAAATAGCGCTCATAATAATTGCATGATAAAAGGATAGTTCGATGGTTAAGCGTCTCATAAGTATGATGATAATGGCTAGCATAGGCTTGGCGGCACTAATGAGCTGCGATAATAGCGCCAACGATTCTAATGACACTGCTAAATCTTCTACTACGCAAACACCTGACGCAGCAGACGTGCATACTATCGACTGGTCATTGGTCGCAAGCGGCGAAAAAGCTGTTGACCCTGCCAACTATGATTATCCGTTTGCGCTTGATAGCCAAAATGTGCGCGATTATGCGGAGTATTTCGGTGTGGATAATGCCACCGCGCAGCACAATCTGACCGTAAGTATGGCAAGCAATGAAGCCCTCTCAAAAGTACTCGATCAGCTTAGCGAAACCTATACTTCACATGAGCTAACCGATGATAAAGAGATGAAACTTATTATTTATACCACGTCCGATGTCGCTGCCAGTCGCTATGATTACGTGCTGTCCGATGACTTTGCTAAGGGACTGGTATTACCTATCGTGATTCAGCCGGATAGTAAGAAGGGTGAGGTTAAAGGACATGGAGAGGTGGCGAAATAGAAGGGTAATTAATCTTATAAAATAAGGCAATTAAATGACTGAGAACATGCAAGAAAGATGCACTATAGACCTTTCAAGTCCTTTTTGGCTACATTACCTATCTTTAGAGAAATCTCTCAAGGAAATAAGTGAATATATAGCTATCAATGAAGATAATTCTAAAAGCTATTCATTTAAAAATATGCAATTGTATTTTGCAATTTGTACTGAGATAGATAGTATATTTAAGCATATAAGAGATAACTTACATCTAAAGAAAATAGAAAGGCCTAACATAGGTCATCACATAAAGATGATTAAAGACTATTTCCCCAAAATCGAAGAAACCATTCTAACGCTTAATATGAGCGGATTCGACTTAGACTTTCAACCTTTTAGCATCTTATTTGAAAATACTAAAACAGAAAAAAGTAATGAGGACGTAGAAAAAAATTCAAACTATGAAGGTTGGTGGAAAGACTATAATTCAGTCAAGCACCAAAGGCTTGAAAACTTCAAAAAGGCTAATTTAGAAAACCTACTAAACTCATTTGCAGCCCTACATATATTAAACTTAGTTTATGTTATCAGTTTGGAAGAAAAACTAGTACCTATATATGACAAAGTATTAATTCAAGCAAATGCTTTACGCGACTATCCTTTCTTTCAAGTTAGAGGAAGTGAAGTTATAAGATATGTTGGTGGCGGTGGCGACTTTTACGGTTGTTATTTAAGCAATAAGCATATCTATTCAGAAAATTAAAATAGCTATAATGTCATAGACTTAAAATGATGCGGGTTACGCTATCGTTAACCCACTATACCATTTAACCTTAACCCCTATACTTTTTTCAACATCGCCAAGAACTCTTCTTCACCCACCACTTTCACGCCAAGTTTTTCAGCTTTAGCCATTTTCGAGCCAGCTTTATCACCTGCCAATAGCGCGGTGGTTTTTGCCGAGATACTACCTGACACTTTTGCACCCAGCGCTTGTAGCTTAGCTTTGGCTTCATCGCGTGCCATGCTATCAAGCGCGCCGGTGATGACCCATGTTTGCCCATCGAGCGGCAATCCCTCTGACAGCACTTGCTCAACCTTAACCCAATGCACGCCCGCTTCGCGCAGTGCGGTGATGACTTCGATATTATGCGGAGCGCGGAAAAACTCATGAATAAGCTCGGCAGTAATCGCCCCAACATCAGGCGTTTGTAAGAGCTTATCAATATCTGCTGCCATCAGGGCATCAAGGTCGCCAAATTGTTGTGCCAAATTCTGTGCTGTTGTCTCACCGACGCCGCGAATACCGAGCGCATAAATAAAACGTGCCAGCGTCGTCTGTTTACTGGCTTCGATAGCATTAACGATGTTTTGCACCGACTTTTCGCCCAATTTTTCAAAATTAATCAGCTCGTCCGTATGTTTATGTAACTGATAGATATCGGCGACGGTCTTGACCAAACCGTGCTCAAAAAAGCTAATCAGCCAACTTGCGCCTAAGCCATCGATATCCATCGCCCGGCGTGAGACAAAATGAATGAGGGCTTCTTGCTGCTGCGCGGGACAAAACAATCCGCCAGTACAGCGTGCCAACGCTTCGCCTTCGGGCAAGACCACAGGCGAGTCGCAGACAGGGCAAATCGCTGGCAATTTAACCGGCTCTGAATCTGCTGGACGTTGATCAACCCAAACGCGGGTGACTTTGGGGATGACATCGCCTGCACGGTGGACGCTGACCATATCGCCTGCGCGCACGTCTAAGCGCTGAATTTCACCAAAGTTATGCAAGGTGACATTGCTGACGGTAACGCCGCCGACTTTGACTGGCTCTAACTTACCAACTGGGGTAATTTGCCCCGTACGTCCGACTTGCCATTCGATATCATTTACACGCGTCATCACCGTTTCGGCAGGGAATTTATACGCCGTTGCCCAGCGCGGCTCACGCGATAAAAAGCCAAGCTGCTGCTGCAATGCCAAGTTATTAACCTTGATGACCATGCCATCAATTTCAAACGGCAGCTGACTACGGGTTTCAATCATCGACTCATAATAGGCTTGTGCTTCACGCGGGTTTTTTACCACTCTGACCGCGCTGACGCTAAAACCTATGTCACCAAGCCAAGCCAAGGCGGCTGATTGAGTTTCTATATTTTCAGGTAAACCTTGATTGACTGAATAACAATAAAAGGCCAGCGGACGGCTAGCAGCAATAGCGGGGTCAAGCTGACGTAAGCTACCAGCGGCGGCATTACGAGGATTGGCAAAGGTTTTATCACCCTTTTCTTCTGCTAGGCGATTGAGACGCTCAAAACCTGCTTTTGGCATCAGTACTTCACCGCGTACTTCTAATAATGGAATCTCGCTTGCCGCCGTAAGCCAAAGCGGTAGATTACGAATGGTTTTGGCATTTTGGGTAATATCCTCGCCGGTTTGCCCATCACCGCGCGTCACCGCTTGCACAAATTGACCATATTCGTATTTGAGTGACACCGCCAAACCATCAAGCTTTAGCTCAATTTCGTATTCAGGATTTTTCTGCGCGTCATTGAGACGATCATTGACGCGGCGCATAAAGCCATGCAGCTCGTCATAATCAAAAACATTGCCAAGCGATAGCATGGGTACGTCGTGCCTGACTTGGGTAAAGGCGGATAGCGGCGTATCGCCAACTTGATTGATTGGGCTATCGGGCTGTATTAAGTCAGGGTACGCCTCTTCAAGCTCCAATAAAGAGCGCCGCAGCTGATCGTATTCGCTGTCTTCTAAAATCGGATTATCAAGCACATAATAGGCATAATTATGCGTTTTTAAATTATCAATAAGCGTGCGCATTTGAGCAGCGATGGCAGCAGCATTGTCTGCAGATTGGGTATCGGCAGTATTTTTAGAAGCAGTATTTTTAGAAGCAGTCGGTACAATAGGATCAGTCATAGTCGGCGTCTTTTTTTTGCAATTCAAGATGCCGATATGATAACAAGTTTGCAGGTTAGTCGGATATGATTTTGTTGAAAACTCATCCTGTAGAGAGCCGCTTCTGTAGAGAACTAGGTTTATAGAAAACTAAATTTATAGAGAATCAGGCGAATGAAAGGCTCTTAAATCAAAAGTTAAAAATTAAAAAAGGCAAATAACGTCAAGCGCTATTTGCCTTTTACAATACTTTAGGAATAATTTTAACCGTTTATCTATTCAGATTTTACCCTTCATAATCGCGAACTTGGTTACGCAATTGCTGTTTATATTCTGGGGTAATGGGGTCATTGTCTTCGTCAAGCATCACGGCGTCCAAATCGCTTGCCATCATATAGGCAATACTCATCATACTGTCAAAGCTGCGTAGCGCTTGCGGATGCGGCAACGATAAAAAGAGCACCACGCCATTGTAAGTATTGGTCGCCACACTATGCGGGTCAAAAGGCGCGATACCACTATCCGTAATGCCCATCATGCTAAACCACAGCATGCCGGTGCCGTCTTTTTGCTCATAGCGATGGAACATATTCATCGCGCCATAACGCAAACCATATTTATCCACTAACGCCAGCAAATCACGCCCACGAATTACTGCTGCTGGGCGGTCGCGATACTGATGCGGCAAGATAGTGATATTGATATTGTCTTTGGCATTAATTAACGGTCCGTTTTGCGCTTCATCAACTGGCTCTGAGAGATGCTGATCGAGTATCGGGCTATTATTATCAAAGCTTGGTTCGTCAGCGGTATCAATGACTGGCATTAAACTGTCCGTCGCTGACATGAGGCTGGAAAACGCGTCCGGCTCTTGCTCGATATGCATCTGCTCAGCTACTTCGGTAAACTCGCTGTTATCCGCTCGCTGCTGCTCCTCTTGCCAGCGCGCATAGTCGGCGTCATCTACCACGCCATTATCCTCATTACTATCATGGCGGGCAGCAGTTAGTTGGGTATCGACATTGCTATGCGCCTCTGTCAATGGCTCTTCTTCGACCACGGCATTGAGATAACTGCGATCAGGGGCGATGCTGGTTTCACCTGCGACCGTATCATCCAAGTCTGGCTGCTCGACGATATTGCGCTCATGACGCGGAATAATGGGAATACCGTTTTTATCATAATTGACCGCGGCAGCCTCAGCAGTTTTGCGCCGTTTAAAGCTGCGAATGACCATAAATAGCCCTGCAAGCACGATAAATGCGGCAATGGCGATCAAGATAAACTGGATAGCGGTCATGAGAAATACATCCTAATATATGACAAAAGGGAGAGTACAAGTGCGAAGAAATGGCAATAGTCTAGCATGGCTAATGCATATCGTCACCATATAGTCAGCGTTTATCATTGGCCCTAAAGCCTTCACTGACTAATTTTCCGACTACTCGCCTGACGTTAAATGCTAGCCCTAACTATACCACTGACAAGCGCTTGCCGTTATTAATTATTTTGCTACTGGGCGCTCAATCAGAAAGGTAATTTGCTGCCTCATCAAGCGACACACTGACTAAAGTAGAAATCCCCGCGCTTGGCATGGTGACGCCTTTTAATTCATCAGCAATCTGCATCGTCAGCTTATTATGACTGATAAAAATAAACTGCAAGTCATCTGCCAACTCATTTATCAAGCTGGTAAAGCGGGCGACGTTGGCATCATCAAGCGGTGCATCGACTTCATCGAGCACACAAAATGGTGCCGGATGCTGTTTGAATATCGCAAAAATTAAGCTAAGCGCGGTCAAGGTTTTCTCACCGCCTGACAGTACCGCTAGGCGACTATTGCGCTTACCTTTTGGCTGTGCCATTAAGGTCAACCCTGCCCGCCACTGTTCTGACTTTGGCGCATTGGCAGGCATCTCGTCCGTATTAAGCGTTAAGCTTGCTTGCCCGCCACCAAAGACTTTAGCAAATAAATTGGCAAGCTCGTTATTGACCGCATCGAGCGTCTGCATAAACAAGGTCTTGGTGGTTTCATCAATTGAGTCAATCGCTTCCGTCAAGGTCTGCATACTGGCGGCAATATCTGCGGTCTGCTGCGCAAGTGGCTCTAAGCGCTCATTAACTTCTGCCAATTCTGCTACTGCGGCGAGATTGACCGCGCCAATTTTACTTAATTGCTGCTCAAGCTTCGCGCGTTCAGATTCTAATTCTGCGATTTTATCTGGGCGGACGCGGCGATCATGGGCGATAAAATCCGCCAATAAATTTGAGACGCTCATCACTTGTTGCTGATGCTGCTGAACTGTGTCCGATTGCGCTTGATATTTATGGCTGATCTTGTAATAAGCCTCTAGCGCTTCTTGGGTATGGCTACTGGCATCTTCTAATTTTGCAGCGCTTAATGCCAGCTCAGTGGCAAGACCGGCAAGCTCAGATTGCTGCATTTGCAAGTCGTTTTGCAGTGTATCTAATTCAGTCTGCTGCTGATTATATTCCCCTTTAAGCGCTGTTAATGCCGTTTCGCGTGTGGTTAATACTGCCTGCTGCTCATCGCGTGCTTTCTGTGCTGTTTGCAATGCTACTTGCAAAGCTGGTAGTTTATTTTTCTGCTGCTCGTGACGCGCCTCTAGACTTTGCTCGTTTTGCAGCGACTTTTCATGCTGCGCAGTTGCCCGAGCAAGACTGCTGACACTATGCTCTAAGCGCATCTCGCTCTGCTGAATACGCAGCTGCATTGCTTGCCAAGCGTCATCATCTACCTGCCGCGCACGATTTAGCTCACTGCGCTCGGACTGTAATTGCTGACTTAATAAACGCGCATCGGCTATTTGCGGCGTTAGCGCTGCTATCTCACTTTGGATATGCTGCTGCTCATGAGTTAGGGTCTGCTGTTCTTGCTCTAATTCTTGTTGCTCTTGCTCAAGGGCAACTTTATCAGCATTGAGGCGTTGACTGTCCGCTTGTAGGCGTTCTGCATTGGCGCGCTTGGTGGTGAGCTGTTGCTGGTGTTGGTGTTTATCGCGAGTTAATTGCTCAGCTTGCGCGCGCGTTTCTTCTAAGCTGACCATCAGGGCATCATAGTTGCGTTGGTGATTAGCAATCGCCTTTTGCTGCTCTTGTATTTTAGTCTCGAACTCATCAAGTAAATCTTCTAACGCTTGTAAACGGCTGCGTTGCTGCAAACGTTGGCTTAAAAACTGATTATTGCTATCGTTTTGACCATTTTGCGCGCTAGCAAATTTGCTCAAATTAGTCGTACCCTGACGACTGATAAACCAGCCGTCCGAGGTTAGTAAAATAGCGGATGCTGGCAATGCTTTTAAAGTAACAGCCAAATCTTCCAATGTTTGCTGAGTATTCGTTTTAGATGGCGCGGTATATAGATAACAGTGCTGCCACAACGCTAAATTTGGTGCAGTAATCAACTCTGATAACGACAATACTTTATCCGTTAAGTGATTTGGCAAAGCACTGATAAATGATTTTGCGCCTTTATCATTTGTCTGAGCAGGTAGCCATAGACTATGACCATTTTCTAGCTGCGATTTATTCTTTGAATTGTCGTTCTCGTTTTGCGTGGTTTGATAAGTAAATAAATCTGTTAAATCCTGCTCGAGCGCTTGCCATAAACTATCAGCTTTTTGAGAATTGTCATTAATCTTTTTATCGCTTGACTGCTTAGAAATCAGCACATGGCTATCCAACCATAACGCCAACACACTATCGAGTAGCTCGGCATGCTGCTGCCCTTTGGCACTTAACTCAATCTGCTCACGCAAGGTGGTAATCGATAATTCGTTTCCTAAATCATTGTTTAAATCGGCGGTTTTGGCATGATGAATAGGCAGCTGGTTTTTTGATAAAGGCTTCGGATGTAATATCTGATGCAGTGTATCGTATTCACCTGCCAAGACCGCGTGACGTTTTTCATCCTCGCTTAACTCGCGCCGTTGAGTGTTTAAGCGTTGCTGTAACTGATGCGCTTGCGGTTGTAGCTCGGATAGGCGCTCATCGATACTGTCTTGCTGACGCTCAATCTGTTGCAGCTGTTTATTGAGCTCAGTCACTTGTGCATTTAACGTCTGCTGTAAACTTTTCGTATCAGCGTCATTTTGCAAACCAGCACTTTCGACTGGTGATAACGACTGTTGTAATTGCTGCCAGAGATTTTGCCAGTTTTGCTGGCGGCGCTGCCATTTATCATGGTTTTGCTGCTGGCGTTTTTGCGCTTGGTTATTAATCGCTTGCTGCTGCTCAAGAGCGCGCGCATTATCTTGCAGGCGGGACAGCTGGTTTTGCGCATCATGGTAAGCGCGCTGCAACGGTTGTTCATTGCGTTTATGCCTGTCGCGTTTATCGTTAAGCTTACTAAGCTGTGGGCGCAACTCCTCTAATATATTTTGCTGCTCGGCCTGCTCAGCTTTTAAACGTTCAATTTCACTCACCGCTTGCTGACGCTGCTGCTCTAAACTGTTCAGTTGCTGTGCAATTACGTTTAATTGTGATTTAGCATCGCTAAGCTCATGCTCCGCTTGTTGATAGCTTAGCTGCTGCTGATAGTGGCTACTTTGGGCATTGTCTTTTAGCCATTGTTCTTGATTGATATGAGCCGCAAGCTTGTCTTGTTTGGCTTTTAGCGCTTCATAACTGGCTTGTAAAACAGCAACTTCACTAGCGCTGCGCTCATGAGCGATTTTTTGCTGCTGCTGATGATGCTTTGCTTGATAAAGCTGTTGAATGGCAAGCTGTTGTTTGATATCGGCAAGCGCTAACGCTAGCTCTTCATAACGCTCGGCACTGGCCGCTTGCTTAGACAAGCGTTTTTGTTGGCTCACCAGCTCGCTTTGCATATCGTGTAGACGGGCTAAATTATCCTGGGTTTTCTCAAGTTTCTTTTGCGTTTCCTCACGGCGCGCTTGATAACGAGAAACACCAGCGGCCTCTTCGATAAATTCACGTAATTGTAGCGGGCTAGATTCAACAATCCGTCCAATCATACCTTGCTCGATGACCGCATAACTGCGCGCGCTAAGCCCTGTACCCAAGAACACATCGACCACATCACGGCGGCGACAGCGCGTGCCATTGATAAAGTAGTCCGAGCGCCCCTCCAAATTTACCTGTCGGCGGACGGACAGCTCGTGATAGAGATTAAACTCATGGCGAATCCCCGTCTGCTCATCTTGCGTATGCTCAAAGGTCAGCTCAACACTGGCAACGCTTTTGGCGGCTTTATCTTGCGTGCCGGCAAAGATGACATCACTCATCGCCCCGCCGCGTAATTGCTTGGCGGAAGTTTCGCCCAATACCCAGCGAATGGCATCAATGACGTTGGATTTGCCGCAGCCGTTTGGCCCGACGATGGCGGTGATACCATGACGGAAGGTAAAAGTGGTTGGATTGGCAAAGGATTTAAAGCCTGCCAGCTTGAGAGATTTTAGGCGCATGAAATATCGATAGACTTAGCAAAAACAGGCGGCTATTCTACCGCAAATTGTGACGAGTTTTTAGGGTTTGTGAAGGATGCTATAATAGTGGTGAAAATTTGCATGATGCATTTAAATAATAACAATTAAGGCCATGACAATGACTGAAGACAATTTTGAAAAATATAATCCGCAAGAATTACAGCAAAAATATGAAGAATGGTGTGAGCTGCATCGTAAGCAGCTTGAGGCGCAGCAGCAGTTTTTGCGCGCTGAAGCCTTGCAAAACGAGTTGAAAAAGTACTATCTCAACCCACAATGGATGACAGACCGTGAAGCGGAGCTGCCGATTGAGCACTCGGGTAAAGCGCACTCAATCTTTAGTGAAGATGCGCTATGGAGTATGCTCAGCGACCATGATGAGCTCGCCAGAAAGTGGATGCGTTTGGGGCTTGATGCGATTGATAGGAGATAAAGCCTAAATCACCCCAATCCCACTTAACAACAATTGACCGCCTGCAAATAACAGCAGCACCCCAAAAGCGCGTTTCAGCGTCAGCGCGGGCAATATATGGGCAAGCTTGGCGCCGACCTTTGCCATCGCAAAGCTAGCGACAGATATGCATAAAAAGCCCGTGATATGGACAAAGCCTATTGTGCCCTCAGGCAGGTTGACCACGTCTCGACCGAACCAGGCAAAGCCTATCGCACCAGCGACGGCGATGGGCAAACCGCAAGCAGCAGACGTACCGACCGATTGTTTCATCGGCAATCCTGCCCAGTTTAAAAACGGTACGGTCAAACTACCGCCGCCAATGCCAAAAATAGACGACGCCATACCGATGCCTGTCCCTGCCCCAAACTGTACGCCAGCTGACGGTAACGGCTTACCCAATTGTTCTTTATTGGATAAAAACAGCATTTTTAAGGCGACCAATAGCGCCCCGACACCGATGATAGCTTGCAAGACTTTGCCGTCAATCATATCGGCGATACCGGCACCAACCAAACTGCCAATGACCAAGCCCAACGCCATTTTGCGCCACACTTCCCAGCGTACGCCGCCGCGCTTATTATGGGCAGTCAGTGAGCTTATAGAGGTCACCACAATTGTCGCTAGTGAGGTGCCAATCGCCAAATGGGTGACCACTTCGGGTGAAAAATGATAGGCGGTAAAAATCCAAACCAATGCGGGTACGATAATCATGCCACCACCGACGCCAAATAATCCGGCGCTGACACCCGCAAACGCCCCTGCAATCACAAACCACACATATAACATCATCGAATCGGCCTTTTATCCTGCGTCTTTTTTATTAAAATCGTATAATCATCTAATTGTATAGTCACTCGAACATTACCTGCTCAATCGTATTTGCTAAATCATAATCTGACCTTTATGCTGTTTGCTTTGTATTGTTAATGAGCAACAATCGCTCAGTATATCAAAGTTTATCCACGCCAATTTATCCCATCGACGAAACTTATTATGCCGCCATTTAATCCATCATCCGACGCTTTGTCTGCCCAACCTTTTGAGTCATTAGAGCTTGAGCATTTACCTAAGCTTAACCATCGCCACCTTGCCAGTAGCGGCTCGACCAATAGTGAGCTGATAGCAGCGCTACAAAATGGCCGCCTAAATGCAGCCGAGATGCATCTACTAACAGCGGAAACCCAAAGTGCTGGACGCGGACAACATGGGCGCTCATGGCAGTCGCCGCGCGGCAATGTCTACTTATCGTTATATCATCCGGTGCATCTACCGATTAGCGGTTTATTGTCGCTGATTATCGGCGTTGAACTGGCAAAAATGCCTGTAATTCAAGTGCTAAATGAGCAATTGCGCGTGCAAGGCTTGGCAACAATCGGGGTAAAATGGGCCAATGATTTGGGCTTTTATTCAAAGCAATATTCGCAGCAGCATTCATTTCAAAATCAATCTGAACCTGAATCGAATGACGCTGCTTTAAAGCCGCTTGAATCTACCAAACAAACCCTACCCTTTCATAAGCTTGCTGGCATTTTAATAGAACCCATAACAAAAGCAGGAAGATTGGTGGGCGTGGTGATGGGCGTGGGTCTAAACGTGCAAGCTACGCCTAAGCTTACGGCACAAACTTGCGAGGGTATGAGTTATCAAGCGATTAGCTTACGAGATATTTGTGCCATGCTTGAGCCAAAAGCGCCGCCTATTTCACTTCCAGACCTAAAAACGCTTTATCAGCAAATGAGTGAGGCTTTAATGGCAGCGATGACCCGCTTTGAGTATTTAGGATTGGAGAAGCCAACCGGGCAGCGTTATTATTTAGACAGTTTTTTGGCGCAGTTTGACGCGATGGATGCATTGGCAGGGCTGCGTTTGCGCATCACCCAAGACTACAACGGCAATGTCGAGACGCTGACCGGTTATGCATGCGGTCTTGATACACATGGATGTTTGCAATTACGTGAATATAACGGTAAGATTTCTGCGCTTTTTACCGGTCGCATTGATGTGATTGGTGACGCTTAAACCTTTAAAATACCATACCTAAAAAAACCATACTGAACGAGCACTATATAAAGGGATTTTTATGCTCTGGTTAGATCTTGGCAATACCCGTCTTAAATACTGGCTCACCGATGATATCGGGCAGATAGTTGCGCACGATGCCAAGCAGCATTTGCAAGCGCCTGCCGAACTGCTCATGGGTCTAACCGATCGTTTTGCGCGTTATGCGCCAGATTTTATTGGGATTTCCTCGGTATTGGGCGATGACTTAAATGTAAAAGTATCTGAAACCTTGAGCCGCCTAAATATTCCGTTCGAATTTGTCCACGTCGATGCTGAGCATGCCTTGATGCAAAGCGCCTATGATGACGAACAGCTCGGCTGCGATCGCTGGCTACAGATGCTAGGCGCAGTCGATAAGAAAAAACGCCAGTGCGTGATTGGCTGCGGCACGGCGGTGACGATTGATTTGATTGATCACGCTGAGCATTTAGGCGGTTATATTTTCCCCAGCATCTATCTGCAACGTGAGTCGTTATTTTCTGGTACCAAGCAAATTACGATTTCTAATGGCACTTTTGATAGCGTGAGCCCCGGCATCAACACAAAAGACGCCGTCCATCGCGGCATTATGTTGTCCATCGTTGGCGCGATTAATGAAATCAGTAACCGTTATCCAAACTTTGAGCTCATCATGACCGGCGGTGATGCGCATATCATTGCGCAACATATTAATCGTTCGGTGCGTATGCGCGATGATTTATTATTAAATGGTCTGGCCCGTTATTTTGACCATAGCAAACAGACATAGTGTTTTGAACGTTTGTATAAATAAAAAAAGCAGGCCGTTTTAAGCGACCTGCTTTTTTATTTTTAGTTTATTCGATTTAAAAGCGATGCTAGGTGCTTATGGGATGATTTTTTTGCAACCTCTGTCACGCCTGCGAACAGCAAGCAAGAAAAAATTAGCCCATGAGCAAGAGTTTAGTATATAAACCCCACTCTCAACTTGAAATAAGCAAATCAAACTGAAGAGGCGGATTACCAAGTTTTTTGTTGAGTACAAAGCACAGATTGTGTGAAAGAATCTTACGAATCAATCGATGAGACAAATGCCATAAATCTCTTGCTCGTACCCTTTGTATATTAAATCGTTCTGATAGCTGACCAATGACTGTTTCAACGATACGGCGGGCTTTCATTAGCCGCCTTACCACAGGTTTGGGTCTATCTTCTTTCATATTAGCTCTGAGTGGCGTTTGTAA
>NZ_LXWA01000049.1:0-32794 GCF_001652315.1 Psychrobacter sp. SHUES1
AGCTTTGGCGCGTAACCTGCACTTCGCAAGGGTTTGGTGACGACTATTTTGTAATATTGCTCTACCATTAAATAGATATTGATGATAAATTCGTCTATGGGCATCTCACAACTCCATTGTATTCTTGGTCGAAAACAATAGATTAGTGAGGTGCTCTTCTTTTTTCAATCACTTTCGAAGTTGAGAGTGGGGTTATATAAAGAACATTCTATAATTTCTACTTAGTCTCGTTAAATAGCTCACGGCCGATTAGCATACGACGAATTTCACTGGTGCCCGCGCCGATTTCATACAGCTTGGCATCACGCCAGTAGCGACCAAGTGGATATTCATTGGTATAGCCGTTACCGCCAAAGATTTGGATGCCCTCGCCTGCCATCCACGTGGCTTTTTCCGCACACCATAAAATCACGCTGGCGCAATCTTTACGTACTTCGCGGCTATGACCGGCGCCGCGTTGATCGAGCATATCGAGATTTTTACCGACCGTATATAAGAAGCTGCGTCCCGCTTGCAGGATGGTATACATATCGGCGACTTTACCTTGGATAAGCTGAAATTCACCAATTGCTTGCCCAAACTGCTTGCGATCATGAATATAAGGCACAACGTTATCCATCACCGCTTGCATGATACCGATAGGACCTGCGGCGAGTACCGCGCGCTCATAATCAAGCCCGCTCATCAGTACTTTGACGCCTTCACCAACGCCGCCCAAGATATTTTCTTTGGGCACTTCAACATTATCAAAAGTCATCTCACCGGTATGACTACCGCGCATGCCAAGCTTATCGAGCTTTTGTGCCGTGCCAAAGCCCTTCATGCCTTTTTCAACGATAAATGCGGTCATACCTTTTGCGCCAAGCTCTGGATTGGTTTTGGCATAAACCACCATGACGTCAGCATCTGGGCCATTGGTAATCCACATTTTGCTACCGTTTAGCACATAATGTCCGCCTTTTTCTTCGGCTTTAAGCTTCATACTCACTACGTCTGAACCAGCGCCCGGCTCACTCATCGCTAATGCGCCAATGAATTCACCACTAATCAGCTTGGGCAGATATTTTTGCTTTTGTTCCTCTGAACCATTACGTTTGATTTGGTTGATACACAGGTTAGAATGCGCCCCGTAGCTGAGCGCCACAGAAGCAGAGGCTCGGCTAATCTCTTCCATCGCCACCATATGAGCGACATAACCCATGTCAGATCCGCCGTACTCTTCTGGAACGGTAATGCCATGCAGACCGAGCTCGCCCATTTTTTGCCATAAATCCATTGGGAACTCATCGCTGCTGTCGATTTCGCTTGCACGCGGGGCAATTTCTTTCGCTGCAAACTGCTGTACCACATCACGTAAGGCGTCGATATCTTCGCCAAGCTGAAAATTTAATCCAGGTAAACTCATAGCCGTTCCTTGTATTTTGATGTTTAATTTCTTAAAAATTTAGATCCATTTAAAAAGAGACCATATAGCTGGTACAAATTTTTATCGCTTGCTGTGCGACTGCGTCACTCCAGAGGCTTCAAAAATTTATACCAGCTATCTATTCATTTATTTCTATTCATTTAGCTTATGACTGGCTTTATTTTTTAGTTAAGACTGACGTTTATTAATCAACGCACGCGCCACGCTTGAACCATTGCGGCGACCCAAGAATCCACTGATACGCTCGCCAGCCACGACCAATTTATCCAAATCAATACCCGTACTGATACCCATGCCGTGTAGCATATAGACGACATCTTCGGTGGCGACATTGCCGGTTGCGCCTTTGGCATACGGACAACCGCCAAGTCCAGCGACTGAGGTATCAAACTCACTAACGCCCATCTGTAAGGCGGCTAAAGTGTTACTGACGGCTTGACCATAAGTATCATGAAAATGTCCTGATAGCATGCTGATACCAGCGTATTCTAAAGCGGCTTGCAGGGCGCGCTGTACTTTTAGAGGTGTACCAACCCCAATCGTATCGGCAATACCAATCTTCTCAGCGCCAATCTCAACCAAACGCTTGGTCACATAAGCCACTTGGCTAGGAGCAATCTCGCCTTCATAAGGGCAACCGACTGTGCAAGAGATGACGCCGCGTACTTTGATACCCTGCGCTTTTGCCGCAGCGGCAACGGGCGCAAAACGCTCAATGCTTTCGTCAATACTACAGTTGATGTTTTTTTGGCTAAAGGTTTCACTGGCTGAACCGAAAATGACGATTTCATCAGGACGATGGACAATAGCATTTTCAAAGCCACGCATATTGGGCACTAGGACTGAGTAGCACACCTCCGTCTGACGTGTAGGCGCTATCGCGTCAAGTAGCGCGCTATTATCACCCATTTGCGGCACCCATTTTGGCGAAACAAAACTGGTCGCCTCGAGCTTTTTGACACCAGCTGCAATTAAATCATCGATCAGCGTTTGCTTAACTGCAGTCGGTACCGTCATGGACTCATTTTGCAGGCCATCACGTGGACTAACATCAACGATTCTGACGTGGTCTGGGTACGAATGGCTCATGGTTATTATCCTTTCATTGTTCTTATACTTCAGTTCTTAAGCTTCGCTAGCTTCAGTATCGATACGTAGTAGCTCGTCGCCATCGGCAACCAAATCGCCCGCGGCAAATAATAACTCTGCTACCACCCCATCCGTCGGTGCGGTAATCGTATGTTCAATTTTCATCGCTTCGATAACGGCAAGTGGCTCGCCTTTTTTCACACTATCGCCAACAGCGACTTTGAAGGCGACGACTTGTCCTGGCATTGGTGATTTTAAGCTACCGACCGCCGCAGACTCTTCACCGACATGTGCCATGATATCAATCAGCGTAATCTCATCACGCCCGCCATCGGTAAAGACATAAGTGGTCTCGTTATTTGTCCAGCTTTGGGCGCTGATACGGGCGCCATCTAACCATAAGGTATGATTGTGCGCGTCAGTACTGGCATAGTTAATTTCACTTTCATAGACTTTTTCTGTCTGGGCGGCGACATTGGCATTGGTTTTTTCTTCGTTACTTGCGATTTCTTTTTCAATCACTAGGGTAAAGCTGCTGCTATTTTCAGCCCCTTTTTTACTTTCCGCACTATTTGCATTGTGCCAGTTGCTAATACGTGCTTGGTACGCCTGCTCATCATAAACCAAGCTAAACGAGCGCGTATAATCACTATAAGCACGGAAACCAGTCGGCTTACTGAATGGATCGATGTCTGACCCTTGTGCTGCGCCTTCACTAGCAAGCTGCTGCGTAATGGCAGTCACGACCAGCGTCGATAAATCAAGCGGATGCTGATTAAACAGCTCGTCCGCCTCACGCTCGATAAGCGCCGTATCAAGATTGGCTTGGCTAAACGACTCAGTATTAAGGATATAGCGCAAAAATGCCACGTTATTTGGCAAACCAACGATACGCGTTTGAGCGAGTGCGCGGTCGAGTTTCGCCAACGCTTGCTCGCGAGTCGGCGCATGGACGATAAGCTTCGCAATCATCGAATCGTAAAACGGGCTAATCACATCGCCTTCGCGCACGCCATCGTCGATACGTACATCGGTAATGTTAAAGGTACTGTGCTCAGGCTTTTGATAGGTAAATAAAGTACCCGTCGCTGGCAAAAAGCCATTGTCAGGATTTTCAGCGCAGATACGCGCTTCAATCGCATGCCCATTAATCACCAGCTCGTTTTGCTTTTTCGGTAACGGCTTACCTGCTGCAACCAACAGTTGCCATTCAACCAAATCGACACCCGAAATCGCTTCACTAACTGGATGCTCCACTTGCAGGCGGGTATTCATCTCCATAAAATAGAAATTCATCGCCCCTTCGCGCTGCTCAACGATAAATTCAACCGTACCTGCACCAAAATAATTGACCGCACGCGCCGCTTCGATTGCCGCTGTTCCCATCGCTTCACGCATGGCAGCGTCAACACCGGGTGCTGGCGCTTCCTCTAATACCTTTTGGTGGCGGCGCTGTACCGAGCAATCTCGCTCAAACAAATGCACATAATTGCCATGCATATCGCCAAATACTTGAATTTCGATATGGCGAGGTTTTAGGGCATATTTTTCAATGAGTACTTGGTCGTCACCAAAACTGGTAATCGCTTCGCGGCGGCAAGAATCTAGTAAGTCAATAAAATCGCTGCTATTTTCTACAATACGCATGCCTTTACCGCCGCCGCCTGCGCTGGCTTTAATTAAGACGGGATAACCGATACTGTCTGCTTGCTGTTGTAAGAATTCTGCATCTTGATTGTCGCCATGGTAACCCGGTATCAAAGGTACACCAGCCGCTTCCATCAAACGCTTGGACTCAGACTTGCCGCCCATCGCCCGAATCGCGTCGGCAGATGGGCCAATAAACATCAAACCTGCGTCCTGACAAGCCTGAGCAAAGTCGGCATTTTCACTTAAAAAACCATAGCCTGGATGGATTGCTTGGGCGCCAACATCGAGGGCAATCGCAATAATCGCATCGCCTTTAAGATAGCTGTCTTTTGGCGCTGAACCACCCAAATAAACCGCTTCGTCACAGACAGCAACGTGCTTGGCGCCGCGGTCGGCATCAGAATAAACAGCGACGGTACGAACACCCATACGCTTGGCAGTCGCAGCAACACGGCAAGCAATTTCACCACGGTTTGCGATTAGAATTTTAGAAAACATAACTATCCCTGTAACTTATCGTTTTTATTTATCGGTTTGACTATCGTTTTTTGCTACTATTCTGTCGTTAACCAATCAGGCTTACGCTTGTGCAAAAATGCCTGTACGCCTTCCTTTCCTTGCGCTGATGAGCGAATATCAGCGATACCTTTAACGGTATCAGCAACAAGCTCATCGGTAATCGGTGCACCTGCGACTTCGTGCAATAAACGCTTGCAAGTCTTGACCGCATTGGGGCTATTATTAACCATCTTGGCGCATAAGGCTGCGACTGTGTCGTTAAGTGATTCTTCACTAACGCGCTCATGGATAAAGCCAAGCTGCCGCGCCTTTTTGGCATCGAACACCTCTGCACTTAAAAAGTAGCGATGCGACGCTCTAGTCCCTAATGCTCTTACGACATACGGACTAATGGTGGCAGGCGCTAATCCCAGACGTACTTCGCTTAAGCAAAAATTGGCAATCTTAACCGCAATCGCTATATCACAGACGGCGACTAGACCCATACCGCCTGCATAGACATCGCCTTGAATCGCAGCAACGGTTGGTTTTGGACATTCATAGATAGTTTTGAGCATTTGCGCCAGTTTATCAGCATCGGCAAGATTTTCTTCATAGCTATAATCTGCCATCGCCCGCATCCAATTAAGGTCAGCACCAGCGCAAAACGCTTTGCCCGCCGCCGCTAGCACAACCACACGGACATTATCATCAGCGCCAAGCGTGGAGAAAACCTCAGTCAGCTCGGCAATCATTTCGTCGTTAAAGGCATTACGTATCTCAGGACGATTTAACGTCACCGTCGCGACGTGCTGCTCTACTTTAACCAGTAGGCTGTTATAATTCTCAGAATTTTTGTCATTATTTTTTTTCATAACCTTCTCTATTTTTTATATACGTGAAATGCTTGCCCATATTCCATTTAATGCTACATTCTAAACACACCAAAGGTCGTCTCTTCAATCGGGGCGTTATAGGCAGCGCTAAGCCCTAACGCTAATACATGACGCGTATCGGCAGGATCAATCACCCCATCATCCCAAAGACGTGCTGTCGCATAATAAGGGTGACCTTGCTCTTCGTACATCTCAAGAATCGGCGCTTTAAATGCTGCTTCGTCCTCGCTACTCCACTCTTCACCTTTACGGTCAAAATTATCACGCTTGACGGTTGCCAGTACCGACGCCGCTTGCTCGCCGCCCATCACCGAGATACGCGCGTTTGGCCACATCCACAAAAAACGCGGACTATAAGCGCGGCCACACATGCCGTAGTTACCAGCACCAAATGAGCCGCCAACGATGACGGTAAATTTCGGCACTTTCGCGTTGGCAACCGCCATCACCATTTTGGCGCCATGACGGGCAATACCTTCGTTTTCGTATTTGCGACCAACCATAAATCCAGTGATATTTTGCAAAAACACCAAAGGAATTTTACGTTTACAGCATAGCTCGATAAAATGCGTGCCTTTTTGTGCTGATTCACTAAAAAGAATTCCATTATTGGCGATAATACCTACTGGCATACCTTCGATATGGGCAAAACCGCAAACCAGCGTCGTGCCAAAACGTGCTTTAAATTCATCAAACTCACTATCATCGACGATACGAGCGATGATTTCTTTGATATCAAAAGGTTTGCGCTTATCGGTTGGAATGATGCCGTATAACTCTTTGGCATCATAGCGTGGTGGACGCGGTTTGATTTGATTGGGGATTTGCTTAGCAGGGCGATTTAAGTGGCTAACGATATTACGCGCAATTGATAACGCATGGGTATCGTTCTGCGCCAAATGATCGACCACCCCTGACAGACGCGTATGCACATCACCGCCGCCCAAGTCTTCAGCGGTGACCTCTTCACCAGTCGCTGCTTTTACCAGTGGCGGGCCACCCAAAAAGATAGTGCCTTGATCTTTGACAATGATAGATTCGTCACTCATCGCGGGCACATAAGCGCCGCCTGCAGTACAGCTGCCCATCACCACGGCGATTTGCGGAATACCAGCCGCACTCAGATTTGCTTGGTTAAAAAAGATACGACCAAAGTCATCTTTATCAGGGAATACTTCGTCTTGATTGGGTAAGTTTGCGCCGCCTGAATCGACCAAATACACGCAAGGTAAGTTGTTTTCTTGGGCGATTTCTTGCGCGCGCAGATGCTTTTTGACCGTCATCGGATAGTAAGTGCCGCCTTTTACGGTGGCATCATTACAGACGATCATACACTCAGTGCCGTTGATACGGCCGATACCGGCAATCACGCCCGCCGCTGGAATCTCTTCGCCATACATATCATGCGCTGCCATTGGTGCGACTTCTAAAAATGGCGTACCGACATCGAGCAGGCGCTCAACACGCTCACGAGGTAGCAGTTTGCCACGCGCTAAATGCTTGGCACGCGCGCGCTCTGAACCACCTTGAGCGACTTTACGCAGGTGCAGATATAAGTCATCGACTATTTCTTGCATGGCGGCACGGTTTTGCTGAAAATCGGCAGCGTTCGGACTCAGTTTACTGGTTATGATAGCGCTCATGATATCCCTTTTTATACTTGTGTTTATTATTCAATAACTTCTTAAAATCTTGACCGATTTTTTGACTACTCTATTCCTAGCTCCGCCTTCATCTGCTCGATAATTTTATACTTTTGAATTTTACCGGTGATAGTCATCGGATATTCAGTCACAAAGCGATAATAAGTCGGCACTTTATAATGGGCGATATGCTCGCTACAGAATTGGCGCACTTCATCTTCGGTTAGGCAGCCCGGCTCTTTTGATATGATCAAAGCGGCAAGCACTTCTCCATAACGCTTATCTGGGATACCGACGACTTGAACGTCACGAATTTTCGGATGGCGATACAGATAGTTTTCGATCTCAACTGGGTAAATATTTTCACCGCCGCGAATGACCATATCTTTACTACGCCCAACGATTTTGACATAGCCGTCTTCATCCATCGTCGCCAAATCACCGGTATGCATCCAGCCGTCTTGTATCGCTTCACGAGTTTTAAAGCGACTGCCCCAATAGCCTTTCATCACCGAATAACCACGCGTTAGCAGCTCGCCGGTTTCCCCTAAAGGTACAATCTCGCCCGTTTCGGTATCGACGACTTTGACTTCAAGCGCAGGCTGCACAAGCCCAACCGTTGATACTTGTTTCTCTAATGGCGTATGCTCATTGGTCTGACAAGAAACCGGACTGGTCTCCGTCATGCCGTAAGCAATGGTAACCTCTTTCATGTGCATCTTATCGATGACGCGACGCATGACCTCAATCGGGCAGCTAGAGCCGGCCATAATGCCAGTCCGCAAGGTCGATAAATCAAATTTATCAAATTCAGGATGGTCAAGCTCGGCGATAAACATCGTCGGTACGCCATGCAAAGCCGTACATTTCTCTTCTTCAACCGCTTGCAAGACGGACAATGGCTCAAAACCATCGTTCGGATAAATGATACAACCGCCATGGGTCAAAATCGCTAAGTTTCCAAGCACCATACCAAAGCAATGATATAAAGGCACAGGAATACACAGTCTATCTTCCTCAGTGAGATTCATGGCCTCACCGATAAAATAGCCGTTATTTAAAATATTACGGTGGCTTAAGGTCGCACCTTTTGGTGTACCTGTTGTGCCGCTGGTAAATTGCACATTAATCGCGTCGGTGTTTTTAAGCTGCGCTTGACGCTCGGCGACGCGTGGATCATTGGCATCGCCTTCCGCCATCCATGCCGAAAACTTCTGCATAAAGTTAAACTCTTCATCAGAGTCTGGCTCATCAATCCAAATAATACGTTCAATGGTTGGAATCTCAACCAAATCCAATTGGGTGTAATCTTTATGATAAATCTCAGGACACAGCTCACGAATCAGCTGCGCATAATCACTGCTTTTAAAATGGCGCATAAGGACGAGTGCTGAGCAGCCAAGTTTATTTAACGCATATTGCAGCTCAAAGGTACGATAGGCAGGGTTGATATTAACGAGGATAACGCCAACTTTTGCGGTCGCTAATTGCATCAGCAGCCACTCAGCATTGTTGTGCGACCAGATACCGATGCGGTCACCAATCTCAAGCCCCATTTCAATCATACTGCTGGCTAATTGATTGACCTGCTGTTGTAGCTCGCGATATGTCCAGCGGATATTTTGATGACGGACGACCAGCGCTTCACGCTCAGGATATTTGGAGACAATAGCATCAAAAAAATCGCCGATGGTCGCTTCAATCAGCGGTACATCGGGGCCTTTATCATAGCTTTGAGTAAGCGGCGCATTTGCCGAGCGCGCGCCCATATTTACGGTGGGAATATTATTTAGAATGCTATCGAAGTCAGAAACTTGAGTCATAACGAGTCCTTTCGTTTTACTTTTTACAGCACGCCTGAATGGTGCTAATTTTTCGCTTGCTCCTATTCTTTTTTCCTTGAACAGGTCTTAACAAGCATGAGCTACTATACCGCCTTAAATCGAAGGCTGTCAATCATAGTAATACATTATGTATCATTTAAATTAATTAATAAAAAGTATTACCCAGTAAAAGATAGCATAAAATCACGCGGTTATTATAGGTAAAAAAGCCAGCTACGTATTTGTTACACGGCTGGCTCTTGAGAAAAACTAAGACTAGTAATTAAAGCTAAAAGTTAAACTTGCAACGGTTAAGCGTTGATTAAGACTTAACCATAGGCGGCGCTTTAATCGTTACCGTCGCAGTGACGGCATTGCTATCATCAAGCAAGTCCATAACAAGCTCATCATCCGTTTCAGTAGTCACTTGCCAATTACCAGCAGCTTGCGGTACGCCAGTGACCATCACCGAAATGGCTTTATTTTTTAAGCGAATCATCGGCGGCTTATGATCATAACCGCTGTGCTCGTGGCCCAAAATATCATCAGCAATCGTCGCTGCCTGCGCACGTAACGGCGCTACATAACGACAGGCAACGCCGTTGATCGACATACAATCGCCAATCGCATACACATTGGACGCATGGGTACGTAATGTGGTGGCATCGACCACGATACCGGTGCGGCGATTGAACTCAACCCCAGCAGCGGTTGGTAATTTATCATCAACCGTCAGACCCGTACTAGCAATCACATGATCAACCACTAACGGCTCTGGCTGCTGCGCCGCATCGCTGTCGGTAGCTGATACTGGCGCATAGCTGACTTGCAATGTGCCATCATCATGACGCGTAATATTGGATACTTGATAACCGCCTAAAAAGCGAATCCCTTGCGATTGTACTGCTTTAGCAATACGTGCGGTCGCTTGTGGTGGTAGCATTTGCGAGAGCGGCGCGTTATTTAAATCAATCAACGTCACTTCATGACCCGCTTTTAATAAGTCCTCAGCAATTTCCGTCCCGACCATACCAGCGCCAACGATGGCAACACGCTGACTGCCCACTGCGAGCTTTTCTTGCAGCTGTCCAAAACGCTCGATATGATTGACATGCCAAACCAAATCCTCGGGCAGACTTTTTGGAAAAATAGGATGGGCGCCCATCGCCAGCACCAGTTTGTCATAGCTAATAGTGGCGTAATTGGTATACACAGGGTCCGAGCGCAGTGCTGAGATAAGTTGTACTGTTTGGCTAGCAGGGTCAATATCGGTCACTTGCGTATTGGCAAGCAAATTAATATTTGCCGCCTTTGCCGCATCGCTACCTGTTGCACGTACCAAGTCCGCAGCATTTTTCTGTTGGCTAATTGCCATTGTTAGCATAGGTTTATGATAACGGTCGCCATTATCAGCCGTGATTAAGGTGATGGGAATGTCTTTATCTTTTGTGCGAATGGCATCGACAACGTGCCAGCCTGCCAAGCCTGCGCCAATAATAACAATACCTGCCGATTGATTTTCTACACTCATAATGACTCCGAAACACTATCTATTATTTGTTATGAATTTGGAATAGGATTAAAAACTGATGGCGCCTATTGTAGCAGCAAACAGGGAACACTTGTAAGCTGAGAGTAATGAACAAAAAGTAAAAGACATAAAAAAGCGCCTTTATTAAAGACGCTTTGATAGATACTTAAAACACCGTACTGAATTTCAATGATTAAGAATCTTTGATAAAAACAGCTGCGCGCGCTCACTTTTTGCGCCTTCAAAAAACTCATCCTTACTACAGTTTTCGACGATATGGCCTTCATCCATAAAAATAATTCGATTGGCCACCTGACTGGCAAAGCCCATCTCATGGGTTACGCACATCATGGTCATACCATCACGAGTCAGCTCGACCATCACATCGAGCACTTCTTGAATCATCTCTGGGTCAAGTGCGGAAGTTGGCTCGTCAAATAGCATCGCAACCGGATCCATCGCCAAAGCACGCGCAATCGCTACCCGCTGCTGCTGTCCGCCTGATAGCTCGGCGGGGTATTTCGGCGCTTGCGCACTTAAGCCCACACGGTCAAGATAGGCCATGCCTTTTTTCTTAGCGTCGTCTTCTTTACGGCCCAGTACTTTGATTTGCGCGACCGTTAAGTTATCGATAATGGTCAAATGCGGAAACAGCTCAAAATGCTGAAATACCATGCCGACGCTACTACGCAGTTTGGGTAAATTGGTTTTTGCCGCGCCAACTGAGATACCATTGACCATGATATCGCCCTTTTGAAACGGCTCAAGCCCATTAACAGTTTTAATAAGCGTCGATTTGCCACTGCCCGATGGCCCACAAACGACAACGACATCGCCTTTATGCACGTGAGCAGTACAGTCAGTTAATACCTGAAAATCACCATACCATTTGCTAACGTCAGTCATTTTGATGACTATCTCAGCGCTCGCATGACCATTGTCGGTGACCAGTCCGCCAAATTCATTTATATAGGTGTCAGCATTGTTTATCCCTAGCTCATTTATCACTGGCTCATTCATCACTGGCTCCTAACCACTTTTTTTCATCATTATTAAATGAAAGTCTTAATAGTAAAATACTGCGCCAAATTTAAATTAAAACCTCAAGCGTTTTTGCAATTGCTGCACGCCTATAGAGGCACTTAAGCTGATAATAAAATAAACAGCTCCGGCGCCTAAAATATAAGGCGTCAGTAAGCCCATCAGCTCACCACGGACGTAAGCGGCGCGGAAAAAATCCGTCAACCCAATGGCAAAAACCAGCGTCGTATCTTGGAATAAAATAATACATTGCTGCAAAATCAGCGGTAACATCTTGCGAAAAGCTTGCGGCAAAATCACCAAACGCATGGTTTGCCCATAAGTCATGCCAAGTGCCTTTGCGGCATTCACTTGCCCGCTACCGATAGATTGGATACCTGCGCGCACCACCTCTGAGAAGTACGCCGCTTCAAACATCATAAAGGCAACAACACACGAGGTAAACGCGGTATCGAGCTGTAAATATTTACCGGCTATCCAAAAGTACATCATCGGCACGGCAAAATAAAACCACAGCAATACCAATAGCAACGGCACAGAACGAAAATAATTGACGTATAATTTGGCAGGAATTTCTAGCGCTTTGATGCCGGACAAGCGCATTAAAGCCAATACCGTGCCTAAGCTAATACCGCCTAAGATAGCGAGAAACAATACTTTTAAGGTGGTCAGCATACCGCCCATCAAGCCCGGATACGCCGTTGCAAGTTCGGTCATCATATTCATTTTTGACTCCCTGCAATCAGCCCAGGCACACGCAATTTACGCTCAATCAGTCCCATAATGGCAATTAACGACAGATTAAAAACCAGATAAATAATGGTCGCATAAGTGTAAATCTCGAGGCTGTTTTGGGTATATTCACTGATGGTTTTGGTTTGGCTAATCAGCTCCATCACCCCGACCAGCGACGCTACCGACGCGTTTTTAAAGCAGTTGGTGAGCTCCGAGCTTAGCGGTGGCAAAATAACACGAAATGCCTGCGGTAGTAGCACTTCTTTATACGCCTGCGGAATCGTAAAGCCGAGCGCGTAAGCAGCATTGATTTGCCCTTCAGGTAAGGACTCGATACCGGTACGCACCTGCTCAACAATACGCGCGGCGGTAAATAATCCCAAACCCATACTGGCGGACAGCATGGCTGAGGTATTAGGCGATAAGTCTTTATACCACCACTCTTGTAGTGCGGGCGTCAGCCAACCGGGGGCGATATAAAACCAAAAGAATAATTGTACAAGAAGAGGAATATTACGAAAAAATGTCACATAAGCGGTACCAATACTACGCGCCGCTTTATTTGGCAAGGTGCGCATGATGCCCAAAATAGTACCAATCACCATGGCAATCGCCCAAGCGATACTGCCAATCAATAGCAGCCAGCCAAGACCGGTCACCATCCAATGCAGGTAAAGCTCATTACCGATACCGGTTTGCTCAAAGAGCACACCCCAGTTCCAGCTATAATTCATGATTGTCACTCCAAGCCATGAGTAAAAAGCCAACGCGCCAGACTTATAAACAGCAGTCTGGGCGCGTCAGCAAGCTATGTTGAGGGACAAAAATTACTGAGCGGTTGCTTCTTTTGGCTGTGCGCTATCGTGTGGATTGGCAATCAAAGCTTTTAGATTGTCTGACATCTCAAAGTTTAGATTGACGTTTTTTGGCGGAATTGGGTTGGTAAACCACTTATCATAAATGCTATTAATCTCGCCTGAGCTAAAGACATTGGCAAGCGCTTCATCGACCACCGCTTTAAATTCAGGATCGTCTTTACGCATCATACAACCATAAATCTCAGACGATTGCGGCGTACCAACAATCACCCATTCATCTGGATTTTTGGCTTTGGCTTTTTCACCGGCAAGTAGTACATCATCCATCATAAAGGCATCGGCACGGCCGTTTTCTAGCATAAGGAAAGCTTCGCCATGGTCTTTTGCCGAGATGACATTGATGTCCATTTTATTTTTATCATTGTATTCACGAATATAACGCTCTGAGGTCGTACCAGCAGTCGTGACCAAAGTTTTACCTTTTAGGTCTTCAAAATCTTGAATACCTGAGTCTTTTTTGGTCAATAAACGCGTACCAATTTCAAAGAAACCGTTTGAGAAGGCCACTTGTTTTTGGCGCTCTTCGTTATTGGTGGTTGAGCCACATTCAAAATCAACCGTGCCGTTTTGCACCAGCGGAATACGCGTTTGCGAAGTAATCAAGTTATAACGAATTTTTAAATCCGGCATATTAAGCTTTTCTTTTACCGCATCGACCACTTTCATTTCTAAATCGTGCGCATAGCCAATCGGCTGATTTGGGTCATCAGCGATGTAAGAAAAGGGAATAGAAGAGTCTCGGTGACCGACCACGATAGTGCCCGATTCTTTGATCTTTTGTAGCGTACCGTTGGTATTTTCTGCCGCTTCTGTCGTTGTCGCTGTGCCATCTGCTGGCGGCGCTTCGGTGTTGGTTTGATTGCTATTGTTACAGCCTGCTAGGCCAAGTGCCATAAAGGCAACCAACGTTAGAGGTTTTGAGATTAAGTAGGTCATGAGATACATCCTTTTATCACATTTATACAAACTAGGGGGGACTTTGACGGTATTTGCGCCATTATTTGACTTTATATAAGCCCTTGGTTGACTTTTCCGTCATGCATCCATGCTGTTGCTTTAAGTTATCACTATGCAACTTAATGTTACTGTACAACAATTTGCACGATGCGGGTAAACTTTTTTTAATGCGACTGATATTTTACAGATTTCGTTTAACAATCATTTAAATTACGCCAATAACTAAACCGCTATGATTGATAAATAACCATTAATCCCCATAAAGTTAACAACTTCTTAATACTAGTTATGACCTATGACCCAAGATACTCAAGTCCCAAATATTAATCAACAAGCGAGCAGCCACCGCGATAATGACGTACGCCAACGCTTTTTTATCGAAGACTCACCGGTGCGCGGCGATGTGGTGCGCCTATCGCGCAGCTATGCGACGACAATTGCCCAGAAAGCTTATCCTGAAGCCATTAAGCGCTTATTAGGTGAGATGCTGACGGCGGCAAGCTTGTTGATCAGTACCGTTAAAATTAATGGTCGCTTATCGATTCAATTACAATCATCAGATAGCGACAGCTTGCTCAATTGGGCAATGGCAGAATGCGACCAAGACGGTATCATTCGCGCCCTTGCCAGCTGGAAAAATGACACCGACGAGCAAGTGCAAGCGTGGGAAAATATGATCCATGCCAAAGACGCCTTTGCTGAGCTCGGCGCTGCTGGTCAAGGCGTGTTATTTATCAATATTCAGCCTGATGGCGGCGAGCCGTATCAAGGTATCGTTGAGCGTGGCCATGACAACTTAGCTGATTGCTTAGCGCATTATCAAAAACAATCGGCGCAGATTCCAACGCTGATTAATCTGGCATCCGATGGTTTGCAAGCCGGTGGTATCTTGGTGCAAATGCTACCTCGTACCGCAGCCGAGACCTATGAAGTCGAGCAAAACCAAGACGCAGGGATCGATGATGACTTGTGGACGCGCTTAAGTGTGCTCACGCGTACGCTAAAAGCAGAAGAGCTGACCACGCTTGATGCCAATGAAATCCTGTACCGTTTATATAACGAAGAAAAAGTCGTTGCCCCTGAGCCTGTAGCGTTATCGTTTGGCTGCACCTGCTCACGCGAGAAGTGTGAGATGGCAATTGAGCAAATCGGTGAAACCGAAGCGTTAGATATCGTGGACGAACAAGGCGGTACGTTTGAGATGGACTGCGGATTTTGCGGTGAGGTCTACAAATTTGATAAAGACGATGTAGCGGCTATTTTCGCTGAATAGCTTCTTATCTGTTTTCTACCGTCCCTAAAATTTAAAACCCTCAAGTGTCATGCTTGAGGGTTTTTCGTTTTTATAATTTTATTGATAATAACATTCATAGTGTTAACACCTTAAATCTCGACCTCGTAATCTATCGGATAAGAATAGATACGGCTATCAAGCCCATATTTGGCGTCATGCGCGTCGCCTAATCTATTGGCTGATAACCAAGAAATCACTTGCGCAAGCACCCGATCGTTATAAGTTAAATTCATATGATTGACGCCATAAAATATCGCCTTATGACCCTCAGGTACGCTCAATGTGTGCTCTTCAGTATATTCGCCAAGCGCCGACTCTACTGACACCAGCCCATCACCCAATAAGCTGGTGGTTTTATTTTCATAATGGGTTTCAATCAACGCCGCTGCGACCAGATAAGTATTGACGTGCAGCGGTAGGCGCGTCGGATGACGAAACTCTGCCGGTAGCACGCTGCGCTCCTCTAAAGATTTCCAATCGGCATCGCGAATACTGCCATAACGCAAATCGATAATACCAGCGCTACGTAAGTCGCCCAGTTTCGCCAATGACCCAGCAAAAGGCAGCTTAGCGATTTTATATTGCACAAAATTGCCAATCTGCTCCAAACTTGCGCCATGATGCGGTGTACCTAAAGTCACCAAATTACCCACACGCTCAACCCAGCTGAATCCCTGCTCTTTACCATAAAACAGTGCGCTACGGCTCAGCAGGCCGCCCATACTATGGCCGATTAAATCAAGCTGGGTAATGTCTGGATTGCTTTCGACCAAATCTTGCAAGACTTTAGCAAAGCTACGCCCATTACTGGAGATACGCCGACCGGTATTATAGTTCAAATATAAAACTGTACTGTCTGGCAACTTGTGGGTCAGCATAGCACCGAGATTATTTTCGCCCGCAACTTGCCAGCTTAAATGACTCAAACAAAGCCCATGACACAAAACAATTACTCGCCCCGATAGTGCGCCACTTTGCACATAATTGTCTTTATCGTATAGCATCATCGACACGGCCAACGGATTGTCATGAGTGACAAGGTGGTCGCCCATCACGCCATTTAGGATATTGACCATACGCCGTAAGTTTAAAGGCAGTGGTTGTATTTTTTTGGGTTTTAAAACCGTGTTATACAAACGTAGCCCTATGGCAATATTGTTGCCGACCAATTGCATCGCTTGACGCACCGTACCATAAATGCGCCCGGTGATACCGCGCTGCCAGTGCTCAAGATTACCATTATTAAACCGCCCCAAAGGACGCAGCAAAATCTCACGGTGGATAGCTTCGACAATATCCGTTACTTCCACGACACCCATAGTAGCAAGCTGCGCCAAGCCTTCAAAAAAATCCACCAAAGAGATTGGTTGATGCGGTTTTATCACACTGTTATCGACATTTTTGGCGATCAGCTCATCGACATAAATATAGTCAAGTTCTGCTAGCGCTTCATAGACATCGTCTTGAAAGTCTGCTTTTGCGCTCAATTCACCATCAGAGGGACGCCGAGTGGTCGCAAATAAATCGTGTATGGTTTCTATAGGTCTTGGATTGGGCATAGTGTTGCTACAGCAAGCGATTAAGGGTAATTGCCATACTAGCCTGTAAATGCCATAAACAGAAGAAAATGATTTAACTATCAGGTATTTTTATGGTTAAAAAAACAGGGAACTATAAAATATCGAAACTTACCCATTAGTAGCTATCGCCTACAACACAAAAATCCTAAAGCCATGACTTAGGATTTTTATGTTTGTTCAGACGTATCATTACTAATGCAAATAGTTAACTAGACAAAGGATTCTGCCAGTATGACGTCACCATCTTCGCGTGTAATCATAACTGTCGCTGAGCGCGGGGTACTACCGCCAGCCACTGCTCCCCATGTATTACCCGGATGCTGAATATTAATAAACAAGGTTTTAAAGTCTGGCGTCATCGTGATACCTGTGACTTCACATCCCTCCGGACCGACAAAAAATCGTTTGATGTTATCATTGCTGGCAGGCATACCGACTCGGGTTTGTTGCCCTACTGACGTGGTTTGAATGGCGCCATCGCTTACATTACCCGGTAGCGCTGCCAGTAACATACAGCTGCTGGTATCGGTATAAGCGCCGTCGTCTGTTTGAATCCATAAAACGCCGCGTGGATCGAAGTATAAGCCATCGGGAGAAGAAAAATCATTACTGTCATTTAATTGCGATAAATTTTCTGCTACTAAATCATTCGGTGCAGCAAATAAATAAATGTCCCAGTCAAAACTGGTTGCCGCATGATCACCGCCCGCTTCTGCCCAGCGAATGATATGGCCGTTGTCATTGCCACGCGCTTTGCCGCCAGTATTATAGCTGCGCGGATTGGACGCCGACACTGGCTGATCATCTCGTACACCACGATATTTATTATTGGTCAAAGTCACATACACTTCACCCGTTATCGGGCTGACCGATACCCATTCTGGTCGATCCATTTTGGTTGCACCGACTGCATCTGCTGCCGCGCGAGCAAAGACCAATACCTCATCTTGTCCATGAAAAGGCAACTCGCTGTTCAAAGCATCCAGTCCATTTTGACCATGAATCAACGCTTTCCATTCCCCGCGACCATTTTCATTAAAAATGGCAACATAGAGCGTGCCCTCATTCAAATACTTGTCACCCGCTTTTAATCCACCACCGATATCAGCATTTGACCATGTGGCTTTAGAGACGAATTTATAAATATATTCACCGCGAGCATCATCGCCCATATAAAACACCACCGGTTTGCCTTGTTCAACGGGAGCATAAGCACAGTTTTCATGAGCAAAACGTCCCAGTGCCGTGCGCTTTTGGGGCATGGAATTTTGATCAAAAGGATCAATTTCGGTGATATAACCAAAGGTATTAAAACCATTTCGATAATCGTCAGTAGCGCTAGCACTAGTAGCAGTCATATCCCAGCGTGAAAACTCGTCTACGATCTTGGCATCTTTGGCATCAGGGGTGTGCCAAAGATATTCAAAGCCAGAGAAATTTTCCGTTGCGCCATAGCGCTCGCGACCATAATTTTGTCCTGCGCTCAGCTGACTGGCATCTTGCCCACGGGCAAACACCCCTAAAAAATTCTCTTCGGTGGTCAGATAGGTGCCCCATGGCGATAAGCCTGCGCCGCAATTGTTATTGATACCGCGAGTTTGAAAGCCTGTTGGGTCAAACTTGGTCTTGACCAAATCAGAGCCCGCAACAGGACCTGCTAATTGCGTGGTTGTACTGCTGGTGATACGGCGATTGTATTTTGAATTGGAGACCATCTCGTAGCCCATGCCATCGGCGCGGCGTTTCATCTCGACCACCGCTACCCCATGACAATTGACCTCACGACGTACGTCGCTTGCAAGTCGACGATTTTGGAAGATTGGCGCAGCATTTTTATCTTGGATCACATGGTAACCAAATGGGCTCAGCTCGCTGCTATTGACGTATTCATGATTCATGACCAGTAGTCCATTCTCTGATGCTTTGGCATCATAGGCAGTGCCCTTTTTGCCAAAGAACCACATGCCATCATGGTTATCACCCATACGCCATTCGAATGATTCAGCTGACTGCTCGCGATTGTCTTTCCAATCATCAATGCCAGATATCAGCGGCGTGCCTAGAGGCAGTATCATCTCAGCCTTATAGCCTGCCGCCACGCTCATGGTTTCGGCAGTCGAATGCGCCACTGCGGTAAACTTCAAAGTTTCGGGACGCTTGAGATCACCTTGTGCAGGGATAGCAGCATCATTGCCATTATTTTTGGTAGGAATACTATCGTTATCGTCGCTACAGCCAACTAAAGGTAGCGCTCCAAAAAACGCCGCCGCTGTCAATCCTGTGCCACCTTTTAGGATACTACGCCGATTTAAACGGCGACTAATAATGGTTTGAAAATCAATATTGTTGCTCGGATTAGAATCTTCAACGACTTCATGGGCAAGCGGTTGTTTGTTATTCAATAATGTCATTATCAGTCACCTTGCTGTTAGGCTTGATTGGCATGAGAGAGTTGATTGCAGTCTTGTAATTGCAATCACCAAAATACGAATTATGCCTAATTCTACTGAGTGTTTATGACAGTACGTTGAAAACCAAATGCCGATTTGATAGTTATTTAATGATAAGCTTAGGATAAATGACTATCACCACTGATAAACCAAAAAAATCCCAAGCGTTCACTTGGGATTTTTTGATAGCGTTAAGCATTAATGCCTTTACAGATTAATAGGTGATAGCTGTGATAAAAACTTATTTAACCTCTGTCTGCCACTGATGAGCGCCTAGTTTTAAAGTCAACACATCGCCCGCATGTAAAGCGCCAACGCCGCTTGGCGTCCCGGTCATAATGACGTCGCCCGCTTGCAAACTAAAAGCATGACTGATATTAACCAATAACTCATAAACGGGAAATAGCATCAAGGCACTATCGCCGTCTTGCTTAAGTTCGTTATTAATATTCAGCTGATAATGGACGTTTCTGAAGTCACCAAAGGCATTTGCATCGAGCCAGTCAGCAAGCACACAAGCGCCATCAAAGCACTTGGCGCGCTCCCAAGGATGACCTTTTTCTTTCAGCTCAGTTTGTAGCTCACGCAAGGTCAAATCAAGCCCTAATGTCACGCCACCAATAGCTTGTTTCGCCTCTGCAAGCGTGGCTTTTGATAAGTCTGTTGCCAGCTGAATACAAAGCTCAGCTTCATAGTGGGTTTCACCAAAGATGGCAGGGTTTGGCCGCTCAATGCCTTGACGGAGAGATACCACCGAAGAGGCAGGCTTCATAAATAGCATCGGCGCGCTAGGCACTTCATTGCCCAACTCCTGCGCATGCGCCGCATAGTTGCGCCCGACGCAGACGATTTTACCGATAGAAGTACGCAGACGTTCGCTATTATCAATGCTGGTATCACTATTGGTATCAGTGGTGCCAGCAGTATCTTTCACATTACCAATAATAGCGTTGGCGATGGACATATGGGGCGATGAGCTCATACAGTTTCCTTACGGCATGTTTTTGACATTTATGACCACTATAGCTTTTTTATTTTGCTGTGCCTACTTTTAAGGAATGGTATTGGTAACCACGTCTGGCGGCACATAGCTGGCGTGACGATTCATACGTTTTTCAAACAATCTAAAGCTAAATAAAATCACCCACGATAGCAGCAGATAAACGACACCGGCCGCAAAGAACAATTCCATCAAGGTATAAGTGCGCGCACTAATCGTACGAGCAACACCCGTGATATCCATCAAAGCAATGGTGGATGCCAGCGCGCTTCCCTTTAGCATAAAAATAACTTCATTACTGTAGGCAGGAATCACAATACCAAAAGCGCGCGGTAAGGTAATACGCGTTAGTTTCTGCCATTTTGACATGCCAATGGCATCGGCGGCTTCAAGCTCGCCCACAGGAATATTTTGGATTGCACCGCGAATAATCTCTGCCAAATAGGCGCTGGTATTAAGGGTAAAGGCGATGATGGCACACCAGTAAGCTTGGCTAAGTACTGGCTCCCATAAGAACGAGTTACGTACCGCTTCGAACTGCCCAAGCCCATAATAAATCAAAAATATCTGTACCAGTAGCGGCGTGCCACGGAAAAAGAAGATATATAAAAATGGTAAAACTTGCACCAGCCAATTTTTAGACAGGCGCAGTAATGCCAAAATCAGACCAAAAAACAACCCAATAATACCCGAGAATACAACGAGCTGGACAGTCAATACCGCCCCACTCATTAAATCAGGGATATGGTCAAAAATGACCTGCCAATTCCAATCCATAGTATCTCTCCTCTACCCTATGGTCGATTGACTTTGAGTGGTTTGATGGTGGGTTTGACGGCTGAGCTTTTTAGCATAACGCGCCGCCGGATTGGCGCGCCACTCAAGCCACATCATAAAACCGGTAATCAACATGGTCAGACCCAAATAAATAATCGCCGCGGCCATATAAAAGGTAAACGGCTGCTGTGTCGACTGCGCCGCGCGCGACGATTGATACATGATATCTTTTAGACCGACGACTGACACCAAGGCGGTATCTTTGAGCAATACCAAAAACAAATTGCCGAGACCTGGCAGCGCAATCTGCCAAACTTGCGGCAAGGTAATACGATAAAAAGTCTGAAAAGGTCGCATGCCAATCGCTTGCGCCGCTTCTCTTTGCCCTACCGGAATCTCTTGAATGGACATACGAAAAATTTCGGTCGCGTAAGCACCAAAGGCAATCGATAACGCCATCACCCCGCCCCAAAACGCGCTAATCTCGATATAATCGTTATAGCCGAACTTTTTGAGGATGCTCATGAGCAATATCGAGCCGCCGTAATAAATAAACAGCACTAATAACAGCTCAGGGATGCCGCGCATCGTGGCAGTATAGACCGTCGCAAGCTTACGTAGCAGCCAGACATTGGACATCTTGGCCGTCGCGCCAAGCAAGCCTAGCGCCATACCGATGACCAAACTGGTCAGCGCAAGCTTTATAGTGACGGTAGCGCCGCTTAGTAATAGCGCGCCAAATCCTTGTAAATCAAACACAATTATCCACTCAGTCTCTTTATATTAGCAAGTTGCAAAATATGAGTTAAAAGAATCAGCATCAATAGCTGAGCGCTGCGAATAGTCGTATGACCAACCGCATAGATGGCGGTTTTTTGCGTCATAGAATGACGTGATATTCATACGATTACGGCGGCGGAAATTGACACAGTAGAAATGAGCGCTGATTTTATCATATTCGCTGCCAGCTATGTTAATACTCACGCATAAAAGCGCTGCCTAAATAGAGACTTATCAGGATAAATAGCCTATAAATCAGTGATATCTGATAAAAGTTGACCATTCATAATGCATAAAATTGTGGTGATTCTTTGAGTAAGGAATCATGATAATCATTTCTAAACAAAATCGATAGGATAACAACCAGATGCGAGTAGGATAAATTTTTCTTGCTTGCTGTGCGCTTTGCACTCCAGAGGCTTCGAAAAACTTATCCCCCTCGCCCTGTATTGGTTGTAAAGTAACCCTATTATTAAAGCAAAAAAGACATCACCCTGATGGTAATGTCTTTTTGCTTTTATGACTTCACGTTTACCGCTAAATAGGGAAAACCGTGATTAATATAGCGATAACAATAAGCATTTATTGCCCTGCGCTCTCTTTTACTGCTGATTCGGGTGCTACCGACTCAGTGTTTGCCGCCTTTGCTGGTACGGCAAAATATTTTTGATTGATTTTATCATACGTGCCATTGGACTTTAGATTGGCCAAAGATTGATTGATTTTGGCTTGCAAGGCTTCATCGTTAGGACGCACGGCAATCGCAAAATTATCATTGATATCTATCTCATCGCCTTTGATTGCATAATTGCTGCCTGACGGTGAGCCAAGCCACTCTAGCGCTGGGAGTTTGTCAGATATCATGGCATCAACGCGACCAGAACCCAAATCCAAAAAGGCATTGCTCAAGGTATCATAAAGCTTCATATCAGCTTTTGGATAGGCATTTTCTAACCACTGCGAAGAGATGGTCGAGCGCTGTGCGGCAATAGAATGGGCATTGATATCGCTGCTATTGGCAGGATCAAAGCTGCTGTCTTTTTTGGCTAAAAATACCAAGGCATTGCTAAAGTACGGGTCGGTAAAAGCCACTTGCTTTGCACGCTCGGGCGTGACCGACATTGCCGCGACGATGGCATCATATTTACCCGCTTTAAGCCCAGGAATAATACCGTCCCAATCTTGCGCTATGATTTCACAAGTCATCTGCAAATCGTCACAAATAGCATTGGCGATTTCAACATCGAAGCCGCCAAGCGTGCCGTCAGCATTGGTATAGTTAAAGGGTGCATAAGCGCCTTCGGTGCCGATACGTAGTACATTATCATCGTCGCTCGCAGCGCTATTATTATCAGCCGCTTCGGACGTTTTAGTCGTATCCGAGCTAGCAGTTTCATTAGTCTCATTTTGACCATTACTACAGCCCGCTAAAGCTAATAGTGCCGCTAAGGCTAGCATCGATTTTGTCTTTAACAAGTGCTTACTGGCGGATGAGGTAACAGAGGACGTACTAGGCACAGGTGCTAAAAGAAGATGGTTGCTCATAATCATCCTTGATGTTGTTATTTGGCATTATTAATTGGCATTGGTACTTAGGAAAGTATTATAGATGGCATAAAGCACGCTTTAATTAAAACGTGCTTTATTAAAATCAGCGCTTATCTCATAGACTATGAGAGAAAGCTCTATTAATTAGTCGCCGCTTCCGTTTGCTCTTCTTTAGCAATTACTGCATTGGCATCGACATTACTGTCATCAGCGACCACCACTTCTTTGACGCCATCAGTCGCTACTGCTTTTTGCGCCGCCGCTGTTGAGCTGGTACCAAAATAACTGCCGGTGATTTGATCGTAAGTGCCGTTTTCTTTTAGTTCAGCCAAAGCTTTATTAAACTTGGCAACCAATGGATCGCCTTTACGGAAGGCAATACCCATCGCATCATCGCTGGTGCTGATTTCTTGACCTTTGACTTCGTAGTCTTTACCGGCGTCGGTTTTTAGCCAGTCGATACCGGTGACTTTATCAGACATCATGGCGCGCACGCGACCTGAGGTTAGATCTAGATAAGCGTTGTCTTGAGTGTCATAAAGCTTGATGTCAGAGTCAGCATGTTTTTCTTGTAGATATTGTGACGCAACCGTCGAGCGCTGTGAAGCAACTGGCTGACCTTTTAGGCCATCGACGGTAATATCATCGCCTTTTTTACCGATGAGGATGATACCAGTATGAAAGTACGGGTCGCTGAATTCTACGACTTCTTTACGCTCAGGGGTGATTGACATGCCAGCGATGGCCGCATCAAATTTCTGCGCATTTAGCCCTGGAATGAGGCCGTCCCAATCTTGCGAGATAACTTCACATTCAGCTTTCATTTGCGCACATAAGGCGTCTACCAGCTCAATCTCGTAGCCAATTAATTTACCATCGGCGTCGGTATAGCTAAAAGGCTTATAGCTTGATTCTGTGGCGATTTTTATATGTAACGGTGCGTCGCTTGTAGCAGCGGCGTCCGTATTTTCTGTAGGCGTTGAGCTGTTGTTACAAGCAGCAAGCATCAGCATCGCTGCACTAAGGGGCGCAAGCCATAGCGCTTTTTTGTTCATTGATGAGGTCATTGAAGTGATCATAGAGGTTATTCCTTAATATATTTACCAGCCGTTATTCATCCGCAATGGTTCAGACATTGGTTAATCGGCGCTTATTGAAACCGTCTGTTGACTAATAGCTATCAATTAAAGACTTCTCGCAAAGCGCATCAAGCAAATTACTGACCGAAGTTTTCTTGCTCAAGACGGGCAAGCTCACCGTTGCTACGGATTTCACTCAGCGCTTTATTAAAGTCGTCTTTGATTGAGTCACCTTTACGGACAGCAATGGCAATATTATCGTCGTTATCAATCTCATCACCCACGATACCAAAACCTTCTGGATTGTCCGCTAACCATGATTTGGCAGAGACTTTTTCAGCAAGTACCGCATCGCTACGACCAGATTTTAGGTCTAAGTAGGCATTGTCATAATTATCATAAAGCTTGACGGTGTTGCCGTCTTTACCTTCATAATTATCTTGTAAATACGCGCCAGGTGTCGTTGAACGCTGGCCACCAAGGGTTAGGTTTTTAATGGATTTGGGGTCAAAGCCGCCTTTGGTATCGGTAAGCCAAACCATGGTATTGGCGAAATACGGCTCGCTGAAATCAACCTTTTCTTGACGCTCTTCAGTGATTGACATACCAGCGATGACGGCGTCGTATTTTTGCGCCAATAGACCTGGAATAATACCGTCCCAATCTTGAGCAACGATTTCACATTTGGCTTGCATTTGCGCACATAAGGCATTGGCGACGTCGATATCGAATCCTGCCAAGCTGCCATCGGCATTGGTATAGTTAAAGGGAGGGTATGCGCCCTCAGTGGCGATGCGAATGGTCTTGCCCGCCGTTTCTGTAGCAGAGGCATCAGCGCTGCTATCAGTGGCGTCATTAGCAGACTGACTACAAGCGCCAAGCATAAGCGCGGCGGTGACGGTCATCGATGACCACAATAGGCGAGAATTCGACATCATACATTCCTTAAATTCTGATGAGGTTTTGATATAGGGTTCTGATATTTTGTTCTCTGACGTCCCTGCCAGATAAGCAAGTCAATGAACATAAAGACATAGGCAGACGCCAGTTGCGACTGCCTATAAACCCTTTGATAATACCTGACTCAAATATCAAAAACAAACGTTTTGCATACCAACTGTGATTATTCGGTAATAAAAAGACTAAGAAAATTTAGGCCAAGAAAATTACTGAGGGCAACTTTTGTATCACAAGCGTTTTAGGTTTTTTGACATTCAACCAAACACCTGTAAAACATTCGCTTCTAGTTTTGACGATGCGATGCCATAAAGTCTTTAACGCGCTCAGATTTTGGATGGTCGAAAACTTGCTCAGGTGTACCAATCTCTTCGATGATACCTTGATGCAAGAACACCACTTTGCTTGATACCTCACGGGCAAAGCGCATCTCGTGGGTAACGATCAGCATGGTACGCCCCTCTTCGGCAAGCTCACGCATGACCGCAAGTACTTCATTGACCAGTTCAGGGTCGAGTGCCGAGGTTGGTTCATCAAATAATAACACCTGTGGCTGCATGGCAAGGGCGCGCGCTATCGCCACACGCTGACGCTGACCGCCCGATAAATTCGCCGGATAAGCGTCTTTTTTATCGAGTAAACCCACTTTATCGAGCAGCTTTTCTGCATCGCTAATCGCTTGGTCTTTTTTAATTTTTAAGACTTGCGTTGGTCCTTCGATGATATTTTGCAAAATGGTCTTATGCGGCCACAAATTAAAGTTTTGAAACACAAAGCCCACGCGCGCACGTAAGCTTTCTAACTGCTTAATGTCTGCTGCTTGCAATTCGCCTGATTTGGCAGGTTTTAGCATCAGCTCATCATTGCCGATGATGATACGCCCCTGATTGGGTTTTTCAAGCAAGTTAATACAGCGCAGCAAGGTTGACTTACCGGAGCCAGACGAGCCTAAAATAGAAATAACGTCGCCATCATAAGCGGTGAGAGACACCCCTTTTAGCACCGCCAACGAGCCGTAGCTTTTATGGACGTCTTGTAAATCTAAGGCGATAGGCCGAGTCGGATTCTTTGCAGTATCAAGCATGGTTTAGCAGACTTCCAATAAATATGAGTGAAAACATGAATAAAAAAATGCGCCATTGTCGCCTATAATGCGATAAAAAGGCAAACCCTGCCCCTTCAATTATTAAAGGTCATTAGAGTTTGACAGGATAATTCATTGCCGATAAAAAAATACTCAAAACGGCGCTCAGCTTAGATAACTCTAGCTAAGTAGCGCGGTACTTTTTTAAACGGAATCAACAACAAAATAAGGCCCATAACGCATAGTCAGTTATGGGCCTTATTTTATCATCTTAACGCCGCTAGCGCTGTTTTATCTGCTAAATAGTCAGTCGACGCCCGCAAGCGGCATTTAACAAACTCAACTAGTAAGTCGAAATGTGCTCTTCGCTTTCAGTTCCATCAAGGACTTCTGCATCATCAGCAGTTGCTACTGCGACATCATCATTCTCGCTAACGGCCATACCATCATTAGCATCGGCACTTGCAACGGCGACATCATCCGTGCTGTTTGCTGTTGCCACGCCGGTAGCGTTATTTTCTACTGGCGTCTGCGCGTCAGCGGTTGGTTCAACGTCCATTGGCGCTTCTTCTTTTTTGCCGCAGGCGCTGACACTTAATGCTGCTGCTACCAAGCCTACTGTGAGCCAGTTTTTATAGGCTTTATTTTTAATAGCCATTTTTTTCTCCATAATGAGTCTTTAGTTTATTAATCTTTATAAAATTCATCACTTTATTGCATCAGCCAATTGCTATGTCTTTCATTGATAACGTATGAGATAGCGTATGAATTGACCGTCTTAGCGCCCACTATACTCACGATTGACCACGACTACCTTAGCAGTTGCAGCGCAGTTCTGTTAAAAATACGTAACAGACAGCATACTTTTTTATCTCCCATTACTTATAAACGCTATAAAAAGTTAAAAACCTTAAAATACAACATAAGAAAACTCCGCAGTGCTTGCTAAACGGTAGTTATTCACAAAATCGACTTTACTATCGTCCTCATCTCCTCTATGTTAAATAGCAGAGCGCCATTAGAGCGCTAAACGATATTTTTTAGATTATTGATGATAAAAGGACGTTAATTTATGACGCAATCGAATACCACAGATGTAACCGCCTATATGCGGACGGTCGGTAAGCAAGCGCGCGCGGCATCACGAGCATTAGCTGCGGCCAATACTGGCGATAAGAATTCGGCGCTGATGGCAATCTATGATGCGTTAAAAAGCGCCAAAGCTGATATTTTAGCGGCCAATAAAATCGATATGGATAAGGGGCAAAAAAACGACTTGGACGCTGCCTTACTCGATCGTCTAGAGCTAAACGATGCACGCTTCGATGGTATGCTGCAAGGGTTAAAAGACGTGGCGGCATTGCCTGACCCTATCGGTGAAGTGACCGACATGACTTATCGTCCATCAGGTATTCATTTAGGCAAAATGCGTGTGCCACTCGGGGTAGTCGGGATGATTTATGAGTCGCGTCCCAACGTTACCTTGGAAGCGGCTTCGCTGGCGCTAAAATCTGGTAACGCTATTATCTTGCGCGGTGGTTCTGAAGCCTTTGAATCCAATCAAGCGATTGCCAAATGCATTTTACAGGGTTTAAAAAAGGTCGGTCTCTCTGAGCATAGCGTACAAGTGTTAGAAACCACTGACCGCGCTGCTGTTGGCGAGCTGATTACCATGACAGACTATGTCGATGTTATCGTACCACGCGGCGGTAAAGGTTTGATTGAACGTATCAGCCGCGATGCCCGCGTCCCTGTGATTAAGCACCTAGATGGTAATTGTCATACCTTTATCGATAGCGATGCCGATGCAGACACGGCGATTAAAGTCAGCGTCAATGCCAAAACTCACCGCTACGGTACCTGTAATACCATGGAGACGCTGTTGGTCGATGAAAATGTCGCCGATGAGTTATTGCCAAAGATTGCAGAAGCCATCGTAACAGCCGATGACGCCATGCAACTGCGCCTCGATGAGAAGTCACAGGCGATTTTAAATGACAATGCTACCCTGCAAGGTCATTTATCGGCAGCGACTAGCGAGGACTGGGATACCGAATATCTTGCACCTATCTTGGCAGTTAAGGTGGTAGCGGGTATCGACGAAGCGATTGAACATATCAACACTCACGGCAGCCACCATACCGACGTCATCATTACCGACAATTACACTAAGTCGCAGCGCTTTATCCGAGAAGTCGATTCGGCAAGCGTGATGATTAACGCCTCGAGCCGTTTTGCCGATGGTTTTGAGTACGGACTTGGAGCAGAAATCGGTATCTCAACCGATAAAATCCATGCCCGTGGACCGGTTGGGCTTGAGGGCTTAACCTCGCAAAAATGGATTGTTTACGGTCACGGCGAAACGCGCGCCTAGGGCATCATTGCTGCACTATAATTTATTGCCCAATTCGAGTATAATCTTAAATAACGTCAGCTTAATTGCTGGCGTTTTTTTATTATTGATAAATATGCTATATATGGCATATAAAAATTATTTTGCTGAATAAAAACCACGCTATAGGAAGCCGTGCCCATGCAAAGTGGCAAAATTAAACACTGGAATGCTGACAAAGGCGATGGCTTTATTGATGTAGACAATCAAGATGAAGATGTCTTCTTTCATATCAGCAGCGTGCGCTTATCGCGGCCGATAAGCGAGGGCCAGCTTGTTTATTTTAACAGTCAGCGTAATGACAAAAACCAATTACGCGCAACCGAAGTCACCTCTAACGAATTAAGTATTTTAGAAACGGCAGACGCAAAAGCACCGCTAGCAAATGCAACCAAACAACATGCAAAAAATACGCATACAAATAACCTTAGCTATCATCGAAAAAACCAGTCAAAAAATAACCAAAGCAGACAACATAAAAAAACTGGCTTATCTACTCTATTAAGTTTTATCACCCTTATTGCCGTGGCGGTTTTTTTCTTTGGTGATTTGACGTCTAGTTTTTTTGCAGACAGCACGCCAGCAACGTCTATAACGCAGACAGCGCCTAAGACCTCTAGCCCTGATACAGCAGCCACAGCAGCTATCACGGGTGACGCGCAAATTGACCAAACACTGGCGCTGATTCAGCAAGGCGGCCCGTTTCCTTACCCTGATAAAGATGGCACCACCTTTTATAATCGCGAAGGCAAATTGCCTGCCCAGTCGCAAGGCTATTATCGCGAATATACCGTGCCGACGCCGGGCGTTTCGCATCGCGGCGCACGGCGTATTGTCACCGGCGGTCATCCGCCAACCGTCTATTATTTGACCGTCGACCATTACGACAGCTTTCAGCAATTGCAGGTGAGATGATATGAACCAAGCGATTTACTATATTAAAAAAAATGACGTTAACCAAAACGCCATTGCTCAAAAAGACGAAGCGTTTATTAATGCCATTCCGAAGCATGCGATTAACATTCCAATTGGCGATGTTTTGAATAAAGAAACGCTGCTAAATAGCTTAGCGACAGCCGCCAATTTTCCCAGCTATTTTGCCCATAATTGGGACAGCGCTTGGGACTGTTTGACCGATAGTGATATCACAGACTTCACGCTTTACCTAAATGCGGTAGAAAGAATCAACAGCGAGGACTTTAATGTCTTTAAGCGCTTGATAGAGGACGCCTATAAAGATTTTGGCAAACCGCAATTATGGATTATTGAGGCTTCAGATGATGCCTACGCATAGCAAAACGAGCAGAACCTAAATTCGAGATAAAGCCAGTTTTATCTCGAATTTAGGTGAATTCATATTTACAGAAAGGATGAACTTATGGAAGTAACATTAAACGGATATTACACCCTGATTTTTGCCACATTGGTGCTATTATTAGGACGCTTTTTGGTTAAAAAAATCAAGTTTTTGGAAGACTTTAATATCCCAGAACCCGTGGCTGGTGGCTTGATTGCTGCTGTAATTGTTTATGCCCTTAATTTGATTTGGGGTTATAGCTTTAACTTCCACCAAGGACTACAAACAGCAACCATGCTGATGTTCTTTGCCTCTATCGGACTTAGCGCCGACTTTGGACGGCTGAAAGCAGGTGGTACGCCTTTATTAATTTTCACCATCGTCGTCTCGGTCTTTATTATTTTACAAGACGTGGTTGGGGTGGCAATGGCCAGCGTACTAGGTCTTGACCCGCTGCTTGGCTTAGTGACTGGCTCTATCGCGCTAACAGGCGGCCATGGTACCGCAGGCGCGTGGGGCGTTGTATTAGAAGAACAATACAATGTCGTTGGTGCCACCACTCTTGGTATTGCCGTTGCTACCTATGGTTTGGTTGCAGGTGGTCTGGTTGGTGGTCCTGTTGCACGCCGATTGATCAATAAAATGGGTCTTAAACCAACCCCTGTCAATCCCAATCAAAGCGACGTTGAAAAGCTTGCTGGTAAGCAGTCGTTATATAGTACCAAGCATAGCGAAGATGGCGATCATCGCCATGAAGAGATGTTTGAAAAACCTGATAATATCCGTCTGATTACCGCCTCTTCAACGATTGAGTCATTGGCTTTGTTTGCAGGAGCGTTGGCGTTTGCAGATATTATGACACTGGTTGCAGCAGATACCGCGTTTGAGTTGCCTACCTTCGTTTGGGCATTAGCAGGTGGCGTAATTATCCGTAATGCTTTAACCATGGTGTTCAATTTTGATATGTTCGACCGTGCTATCGATGTGATTGGTAATGCGTCATTAAGTCTATTCTTAGCCATGGCGCTGCTATCGCTAAAACTATGGGAGTTGACAGATTTGGCAGGCCCTGTATTGATTATCTTAGTCGTGCAGACTTTAGTCATGATTGGTTATGCTTATTTTGTTACCTTTAGAATCATGGGTAAAGACTATGATGCCGCGGTTTTGGCAGCTGGACACTCTGGGTTTGGTATGGGCGCCACGCCGACGGCGATTGCCAATATGCAGGCAGTGACCGATCGCTACCTGCCATCACCGAAAGCGTTTTTGATTGTACCGATGGTTGGTGCGTTCTTTGTCGATATCGTTAACGCGACTATCTTGCAGATATTTACCAAGTTACCGTTTTGATAAAGAAGATATAAATTAGAAATTTTGATTAAATGAATTTAGATAAACCCCGATTATAAAAATATAGTCGGGTTCTTTTTGAGTATTTTATATGAGCAACATGGCCCGTTAACAGCGTCTAACACAACAATTACGCAATTTATAATGACACCACAACCATTAGCCGTTATCAATAAACTATAAAAATATTGAGGCCTATTATGTTAATGTTTGCAGTGATTCTTGTGGTATCAGGCGCTCTGATTATTGGAGCGCTTTGGGGGCTTTACGGCCGCTTACCTAGCTGGCTTGAAGGTAATTTACTGGCGCTTGCTGGCGGCGCGCTGATGATATCGGTCGTCATCGAACTGATACAGCCAGCGGTGACTGACAGCGGCGTTTGGGTGACAGCGGCCTTTGCCATGCTGGGCGCAGTGGTATTTGCGAGTGTCGATTATCTACTCGATGAAAAGCTCAATGCCGATGGCGGCTCAGGACTACTGGCAGCCATCACCCTCGATGGCGTACCAGAAAACCTAGCGCTGGGTGTGGCATTAATTAGTGGCAACGTCATGCAAGTGGCGGCGCTAGCGGGCTCCATTCTGTTATCCAACTTACCAGAGGCAGCAGGCGGTGCCAAAGAAATGCGCCGCAACGGTGCCAGCAATAAAAAAGTGCTCATGCTTTGGATTGGGGCTGCAATTTTATTATCGCTGGCGGCTATCCTAGGCAAGGTGCTGCTAAAAAATGTCGATGATGCCATCATTAGTGCCATCAACTGTTTTGCAGCAGGAGCGGTTATTGCTTCTTTAGCGACCGAGGTCTTCCCTACTGCCTTTAAACGCAGCAACCATTGGGCAGGTATTAGTACCACCGTTGGCCTCATCTTAGCACTGGCACTAAATCAGCTTGGCGGTTAAAAGATAGGTTAAATATTTGGTGGTGTTCTAAAAAGTATGCTGGCATCAGACATAGCCATAATTGACATAGAAGAATACCAAATCAAACACCTTAAAGTGGTTATCAAACTTCTTTGAGAAGCAGCAGGTCTTTCGAA
>NZ_LXWA01000050.1:0-31697 GCF_001652315.1 Psychrobacter sp. SHUES1
ACCAAAGAGCGATGATTGAGTAGTGCCTCATCCATAGGCTCAAGTAATTGGGGTTTCATATTACGCCGAAGTTTGGTTATCAACGTGGTATCACTGTGTTTTGTGAGCCACTCGTTTAGGGCTTTACTGATATTGAGCTATGCTGAAGAAACCGTAGAGGTAAACTTGGTAAACTAAGCGTATTAATCGGAGCTTACCAGAAACAAGAAAACTACCTCCCAGAGCCAAATCTAAGAATGAAGCTGTCAAGAAGGTTGCGGGAGGGTATAACTAGGACTAGCTGTCAATCAGTGCCCAAGCTTATAAAACAATCTCATAATTTGTACTACGCCCTGAAGCAGCGGACTTCTCTAACATTCCTTTTTCTATCAAATCATTGATATCTCGAAGTGCGGTATCAATCGAGCACTTATTAATAGTCGCCCATTTTTTAGTGGTCAACTTGCCGTAAAAGTCACTCATCAAACTATTAAGCATCTTAATCTGTCTATCATTTAACGCATGATGTCGATGCATCTGCCAAAAGTTGGCTTTATCCATAATTTTATCGGTGGTCGCTTGAGCTGCAAGTAAAGCGTCTTTCAGCGTTTCTAAAAACCAAACCAGCCACAAAGTAATATCGCGATCGCCTTTTTGTGTACGTTCCAACACCTTATAATAATCATTGCGCCGATTTAGAATTTGCGCGGACATACTATAAAAGCGCTGAGCGCTACCATCACTTTTTGCTAGCATTCGCTCCGTGATTGCTCTTGTCAGCCGTCCATTACCATCATCGAAAAGATGCAACGTCACAAACCATAAATGCGCGATACCCGCTTTAATGACCAAATCTAAATTATCTTGCTGGCTAGACGGCATATTAAGCCACTGTAAAAAAAGATCCAACTCATCAAAAATCCTGTCTGCATGAGGAGCAACAAAATGCACTCGCTCTCGGCCATAGCCTCCTGAAACTACTTGCATAGCGCCTTGACTATCATCCCGAAGCTTGCCAACTTTAATACGATAAAGCCCGCTATAGCCTTCTGGGAACAGTGCTCGATGCCAACCGAGCAAATCTTCTAACAATAAGGGCTTTTGATAGTGGAATGTTGCATCTAGCATCATCTCAACCACTGCATCAATTTCTCGTGAGGCTGCAGGCATATTATGGTCATCAACCCCTAAATGCCGAGCAACAGAGGATCTTACTTGATCTGTTTTTAAAATTTCACCTTCGATCTCAGATGTTTTAACGATTTCAAGAGTAACGGCGTCTAACTGAGCTTCAACATTTAAATCAAATCCTAGTGTCAGCAATTTTCCGAGAAGCTGACCTTGAAGCAATCGCACTTGGCTTACCAGCGGCAACAGTTTTTTGTCTGACCATTGCCAATCTGTCCAATTGGGGTGTTCATGAATATAAGTAACGTGTTTCATAATAAGACCAAAACCTGCAGAAGTTAGAGGGCTATTCTCCTTATATTATGCAGAGATTAAACTTAATAAACAAGGAAAGTCATCGCCGAAATGATGAGTTAAACCTAGCCTTTTTAGTAAAAAGGACAGAAAAAGTGGAGAAAATATAGGTAATTAGCTCAAAAAACCGAGGGGGGAGTGGAGGTAAAAACACTATAATTTTATAGTGCCTATTTACGAAATAAATCTAATATGATTTTAAATAACTTTGCGTTTTCGTGAAGTTAAAAATCGCTGTAGGCATTATAAATAAAGGGATGTAATATAAGATACATTTATGGGTTTTGGTTGACCTACCTTGACATGGTAGAGGTCGCTAGTTCGAATCTAGTTACGCCTACCAGATTCGAAAGCCCCAATCTTTATGATTGGGGCTTTTTTTATGCCCGTTTTACAAGCGTTGTAGCAGGAAATATCTGCACCCAACATTTTATAAACACAGTTAGATAATCAGCTCCGCACGATTCAAAAAGACGACATTAGCTAATGCAATGGTTATGTTTTTTGTAGGAAAATTAGACGATAGACGCTAATTTTCATAAAAAAATGGTGATCATACTTAAAGTACAACCACCACAGCAGAGTGTTTCAAAAACAGAATCGCTAAAAACTAAACAGCAGGCTTAAATTTTCTACGATAGATACTTCGCAACACTGGCATAAACACCATTAAAATAGCCAATAACCATAACACCATAGTGATAGGGCTGCCCCACAGAATACTTAGCTCACCTTGAGAAATAGATAGCGCGCGTCTTAAGTTAGATTCCATCAGCTCGCCCAAAACATAACCTAAAATAAGCGCTGATAATGGGAAGTTTAACTTACGTAAGAAATAACCGAACACCCCGAGTGCGACCATAAAGACCAGATCAAAAGTCGTACTATGAATCGAGTATACGCCAACAAAGCTGACCGCAGCAATTGCTGGTACTAAGATATAATTTGGCACGTTTAGCAATTTTGCAAATAAGCCAACCAATGGAATATTCATTACCAGCAAAATAACGTTACAGATAAATAAAGAGGCAATCAGACCCCAAACGATATCAGGCTGCTCGGTAAATAACTGCGGACCTGGTGTGATGTTATATAGAGTCAATGCGCCCATCATGACCGCTGTGGTACCTGAACCTGGCACACCTAAAGTCAGCATAGGCACAAACGAGCCACAAGCTGAGGCATTATTCGCTGCCTCTGGCGATGCAACACCGCGCAGATCACCGTCGCCAAACGTACCTTTATCACCAGCGATTTTGCGTTCACTGGCATAAGTCATGGCGCTTGCAATAGTAGCCCCTGCACCTGGCAAGATACCAACGACAAAGCCCATTAAACCACTACGTAACATCGCGCCCAAGGTAAACATAAACTCTTTAAGGTTTAATAAACTACGCTTACCTTGTTCAATGACCTTGTGTCCAGTAGTAGTTTTTTCGAGTAAGATTAAGATTTCACTGACACTGAAAAAACCAATTACAATGGTGGTAAATTGGATGCCATCAGATAGATTGACCGAATCAAAAGTAAAGCGGTAAATCCCTGTAACCGCATCGACACCAACCGTCGCCAAACCAAGACCGATTAGAGCGGCAATACCAGTTTTAACCGGTTGATCACCGACCAAACCGCTTAGACACGTAATAGCAAATACCATCAATACAAAATATTCGGCGGGCCCAAATGAGATGGCCCACTTGGCTAATAACGGGGCAAATAAAACCACACCGATCGTGGCAATCGTTGCACCAATGAAGGAACTAACGGCGGATAAAGACAGTGCAATACCAGCTTTGCCTTGTTTGGCTAATGGATAACCATCTAACGTCGTCATAATAGCGCCAGCATCACCTGGTACGTTGATAAGAATGGCGGAGATACGACCACCATATTCACAACCAAGATAGACGGCGGCAAGTAAGATGAGCGCACTTTCTGGTGGTAATCCTAAAGCAAAGGCGAAAGGCAGTAATATCGCCACACCGTTAATAGGACCAAGTCCAGGCAACATACCGACAATGGTACCCAAAAAAGCACCGATAAGTGCAATCAGTAAGTTCTCTGGGGTAGATGCAATAGCGAAACCATGCATCAAAAAATCAAAAGTATCCATACTGGCTATCCTATTATCCCTGATAACAATCCAAGTGGTAATTTGACATCCAAAAGTATGTCAAATAAGACGTATAAGCCAATACTGATTAACACTGAAAAGATAAAGCTTTTAAGCGGGTTGCCAGCAAATAGTAAACCTACGGCAAAGGACATCAGAATGGTGGCAACAATAAAGCCCAGTACCTCAAAAATCAAACCATAGACAAGTAACGCAAGCGCACAAAGTACTAAGTTTCTAATGATTGGTTTGGTAAGCCCTAATTCTATCGGCTTGGTAAAGCTTGCTGGACGAAAAGCAACAACTAGCGCGCCAAATGCCAGCAATGAAAAAATTAAAATCGGGTAAGGGCGAGGGCCGATGGGATCGTAGGCAATAGGGGCGACATAGCCAATGGCTAGGTATATCAAAAATAAGCTCACCAGTGCCATTAGCCCAGAAAACAGACGTTCCATAGTCATAATAGGACTCCTAGAATGTTAGGGCAAAAAGGCTGGCATCTCTATTTTCTGCCAGCCTTTTGAGAATACGATTAAACTTTAGTATTCAATCAATAACGTGATTGAACACCAAGCTCACTATTTGGCTTCAGCCTCAACAAGACCGTATTCAGCAGACAACTCACGAAGCTCGCCCGTACGCTTATAAACATACTCTTGTAGCTCTTCACCGGTCATAGAGAACGGCAATAATTCTTGCTGTTCACGTAGCTCAGCAAATTTTGGATCGGCAAGCATCTTATCAAAGGCATCCTTCCACCAGTTATAAGCACTTGGGCTCACATCTGGACCCATGTAGTAACCACGAACGACCGGCCACGTGACATCATAGCCTTGCTCTTTAGCAGTAGGAATATCGCTCATAGTGCCATCCAACCTTTCATCGGCAAATACGGCTAGGACGCGCAATTTGCCAGCAGTGGTTTGCGGCATAAGCTCGGCAATGCCAGCACTAACGGCGGTGATGTGATTACCCATGACCGCTGTGATTGCTTCACCGCCACCTTCCATCGCCACATACGTCATGTCGTTAGGATTGACGCCAACGGCTTTGGCCAATATGGCAGTTTGCATCCAATCTTGACCACCGACACTACCGCCCGCGCCGAAGCTGACTGATTTTGGATTTGTTTTTAGAACCTTAACCAAATCATCTAAAGTTTTGATGTCTGAATCCGCATTGACGGCGACAGCGCCATAATCTGTGCCGACACCGGCTAGCCATTTCACATCTTTTTCAGTGAATTTACCAAATTTACCTTGTGATAAATTAAGAATAGAGCCGGTTGAGAAGGCAATAATGGCATCACCATTATCACGATCATTGGCAACGATTTTGTTATAAGCAACCGCACCAACCCCGCCTGGCATATAAGTCACGCGCATAGGGTCTTTTAAGATGCCAGTGTCTTTCAAACCCGCTTGAGCAAGCTTACAAGTCAAGTCAAAGCCGCCGCCTGGCTTGGCAGGTGCGATACATTCAGGACGTGAAGGAGCAGTCAGCTCACTTGAGCCATCTGTCGCGGCTGCATCTGTACTGGTCGTTTCATTAGCGTTGTTACAGGCAGTCAAAGATAGAATAGATAGGCCAAGAGCCAGATAGGAAAGTTTTTTCACACGACACTCCTTGTGTGTATATTTGTACTAAAGTTTCAATAGAATTCTGATCGGCGCAACCCGTTATTAATGTTTGAAGCTACGATCAGACTAACGAAGTTTCTGCATTTCATCAAAATATGTTTTTTTGTCACTGTATAAAAGTAACAGAATATTTTGTAAATGACAAGAAACATATGTATGTCTGTATGAATTTTATTATACTATAGAGACGCATAAGGGTATTGACTATTATTCTTATGCTTAGCTTTCAGTTATAAATAACAAACACTTTTATAGCTTTCTCTTATTTATAAGGCATTAAAAGATAAGTTGGATCACTAAGATTGCTATTATCCCAACACAGATGTCTAAGGGCACAGCTTTGAATAACAGAGCAGTAAAGAGCTTATTTTTTTCTATAACGACTTGAGAGGCGCCTAACATGAGACTACCACCTGATGAAAAAGGTGACAGTGATGAGCTTTGCGCGCCCACAACAATACAGGTAAAGAGTAATAAAGGACTTATGCCAGAGGCAACGGCTAGGGGTAACACTATAGGAAACAAAGTAGGGGCGACGACGCCAAGTGTACTGGCAAATACGGACATGATTGCGCTGATAACGAAGACTAGCGTCGGTATCAACCAGATAGGGACGTTGGTACTGAGCCATTCGGTGAGCTCGTAAATGACCCCTACCTCTACACCGAGGCGAATCAACATACCGACACCGCAAATCATAATAAGCGTATTCCAAGGTATGAGTGCTATCACTGCTCTTTCGTCGCCTAACTTTAAAAATAGGCTGATTAAAGCAAAAATAACCGCGATAAAACCAATATCGATCCGAGCGTTCAAAAACTCAATCGCTGATATTTGCGGCATGAGTAGATTTAAAATAGGGACAATCAGCACAGTCGCCATCATGATAAAAATCAGCATAATAGATTGTTTTTGCTTACTATCAAAAGGCTCTGGCATTGTCGTTTCAATCGAGATTTTGCTATTTTTGGCATTGAACACGCTATAGCCACCCAAGAGAATTACAGGTATGACAAAAGTAGCAGCGAAAACCCCTAAAATATAAGTAAAGCTATTATCATTGGCAACGCCTGCGCTGCGCATCAGCTCTCTAAAGATAACGCCGCTTTGTGAGGTAATAAAGTTAGCGCCAGCGAGCGCGCCATAATTGACAGATAAGGTGGCAATAACGATGTTCAAATTGGTGCGTTTAGACAAGAGCAGAATCATCGGTGCCATTGTCGCCAAAACGGTGTAATAGCCTGCGCCTAAGCCTGCGACCACCGTGGCAACAAAAAAGATAATTAATGGCAAAAATGCTGGAAAATGACGACACCTATAGATTAAATGATTCGATAATTTTTCTAACGCACCGTTTGCGAGAGGGAAGTTATAAAAAAGCGTCACAGCAAAAATGACAAAGAAGATTTTTAGCGGCCATAGCTCGATAATCTCATAAGCCTTTAGCCCCATACCGAAACAACCAATCAGATACGAAAACGCAATAGCAAACAAGCCGATATTGATTTTGGTGGTATAGCCTAAAATGATGCATATTACGATGGCCGCGAGAATATAAAGTGTCACAACTGCCCCTTGATTTTAACGGTATGAATTCTATAAAAAGCCATAGCAGCTTTTATAGAGTAAAAAGCAGTACGCTAACATCGAAAAATAACTTTATAAACGATAAGTCAAATAAGCCTTAGCAGCGCCTCTAATTAAGTAGAATGATAGCAAAAAAACTCATATGAATTAGATAAGGTTGATAATAACAAGCGGATCAAAAATACCTATTAAAACGATTAGAATAGTCTTACTTTTACGGCAATAATGTCGCTTAAAAAAATCGAGTTATTAAAAATTTTCCATGACGGTGAAACAATGATAGACAATTTCAAAAACTTTAAAATGCCACGATATGAGCAGGTAAGATGGCACATACAAACCTTACTGACAGAGAGCAAGTGGGATGAAAACACACCTTTACCTAGCGAGCAAGAGTTTGCTGATAAATATCAGGTATCGGTAGGTACCGTGCGTAAAGCGGTTGAAAAGCTAGTGGAGGAAGGGGTTTTAATAAAACAGCAGGGCAGAGGGACGTTTTTAAAGCGTCCAGATTTTAATAGCTCATTATTAAGATTTTTTAAATTTCGTGATAAAGAATCTGGTTATGTTACGCCAACGGGAATAATTAAAAAAATCTCAGTGATAGACGCGATTGATGATATTAACCAAAAATTAGATATAGATGAACATGAAGCGCTCATTTATATAGAGCGGGTTCGTATCGTCGAAGACAAAGTCTTACTGAGTGAAAAGATATGGCTTCCTAAAAACTGTTACGAAGCCTTTGCAAACTTGGCGCCTGAAGATTTTGAGAATCTTCTTTATCCTTTTTATTATACAAAGTGTGGTCAGTTTGTGTCGTCTGCCGTAGAGACGCTATTTTTTATAACCAATCATATAGACCCTTATTTAGGCAATAATAAACAAGAAAGTTTGGTTAAAGTATGCCGTATTGCGAAAAATTTAGAGGGTGACCCTATCGAGTATAGGGAGTCATATGGACTGGCAGGGAAGTTTAGTTATGAAATCAATATCATTTAATCATTATGATAGACCGTCAATAAAACCAAATGACTTATTAAAACAGCACATTGACGTTTCTTATTATCATTATCAGCCCACTAATAACCATGAGTATGAGTAGCATTATTCTAAACTGACTAATCGTCATTCCCGCTAAAAAATGCTTACCAATGATATTGCCGACGACCGCACCTAACCCTAGTACCAGTCCATATAGCCAAAGTCTGGCAGGGAATACGCCAAAGAAAGCGTAGCCGCCGATTTGCATGATACCCACAAAAAAGGAGTTGGCAGTTTTAGTAGCAATCAGGTTTTCTTTTTCTAGCCCAGCATTCATATAAAAAGGGTTGAGTATAGGGCCGAGACCACCGACCAAAGTACTCATAAAAGCAATGACAAACCCCAAAGGGATAAAGCCGAGTTTTGGCATATCAAAGGTTTTATCGACTTTACCGAATCTATATTGGAAGATGGTCGATACCAAAAATACGCCAACCAATAACTGAATCCACCCTGCATCCAAGCGGCTAAATACCAAGGCGGCAAGCCATGCCCCTACAATGGCACTAGGAACATAGTATCTGGTCAAGGACCAATCAATGTCATGCCAAAATAGATAGAGCCGTGAGGCATTGCTAATAAGCGTGGCCAAATTGATCACGGGAGGCGTAACGGCTGTTCCTATCATTGAAGAGGTGACAGGTATCAATAGCATGGCCCCGCCGCCGCCAGACACCGTAGAGATGATAAAAGCGACTATGCCAGCGACAAACAAGCCTGCCAAGTGCCAATTCGGGATGGTGTGCAATAGCTCTAAAACACTGGTCACTATAAAATCCTATTCCATTAAATTCTAAAGTAACTTAAATGGCTTATATTATGAGTCGCCAAGATGCTTAACCTAGCAATCTACTTTATTACAGCCCCTAAAATGTAGATCGCGACAATAAGCTGTATAACCAATAATAGCCCTCTATAACCAATAATATCTCAGTAAAACACGACCAATAGTAATATTCTCATAACCAGACATTTTCATTCACATCGTCATTCAACGGAACTGCCTTAACATCTTCTTAACAGCATAATTGGTATGGTAAGAAATCCCATTTCTTATCACCCTGTTGAGAAACCCGTCTATGTTCACTTCACAAGCACTTAGCGCTGACATTACGAAAGCCAAAATCAAGCAAAGCTATCTTAGCAATATTGCGCATCATGAGATTAATCTACACTATTTGATGATAGTTGTAGCGCTCTACTTAGTCGCCACTGCCAATGTCAGTTTTTTTGCGCAAGTGCTAAGCATTTATCCTATTCGTAGTGATATAGGCTTTATAATTTCTATCACTGGCTTATTATCAGGTCTAATGTGGCTAGTATTGCAGTTGTTATGTTATCGGCCTATGGCCAAACCCCTGCTCATCACTATGCTGATGATAGCAGCGATATGCGGTTATTTCACTGACGCTTACGGCACGATATTTGATCGTAGTATGCTAATCAATGGTTTACAGACCGATCAACAAGAAGCAATGGGGCTGATGTCGTTAAGTTTTTTTATTCGGGTACTGATATTGGGCGTGATACCTGCTGTTATTATCGCCAAAATTCGTATCAAGCGCACTCCTTTACGTCGCGCTTTATGGCAAAGGGCGGTTGCTCTCTTTCTCTCTGTAGTCTTAATGGCGGTGTGTTTACTGCCATTTGGCGATCAATACGCTACTTTTTTTCGTCAACATAAAATGGTGCGCAGTTACGTCAATCCGATTACCTCTATCTACTCTGTCGTCAAATTAAGTAGCGATTACGTCGATGCATTGCGCCGTCCTGATACGCTATTGCTGCACGCGACAGATGCCAAACGCAGTGCCGCCAGTAGTAAAGCGGCGAAACCTAAGCTTATGGTATTTGTAGTAGGAGAAACCGCACGTGCGGATCATTTTGGTTTAAACGGTTATGTGCGTAACACCACGCCATTATTGGCTAAGCAAGACAACCTTTATAGCTTTAAACAGGCTGCCTCTTGTGGAACTTCAACCGCTTATTCAGTGCCGTGTATGTTCAGCTATGCCAATCGAGATAGTTTTGAGGTAGAGCATGCGGATTATAATGAAAACGTCCTTGATACCTTATATAAACAGGGCGTTAATGTCGTTTGGCGCGACAATAATTCCAGCTCTAAAGGCGTTGCAGATAGAGTCACGTTTGAGGACTTCAAAACCTCTACAACCAATCCAAATTGCGATAGCGAATGCCGCGATATCGGTATGCTTGATGACTTTGATAAGCTGGTAAAGCCAGACGCGCCTACTAAAGGTTCAAATAAAGCCTCTCCTAAAGCGAGAGACACGCTTATTTTATTGCATCAAATGGGTAATCATGGTCCCGCTTACTTTAAGCGTTACCCTGAAGCGTTTGAGGAATTCAAACCTGTGTGTATGACCAACGAGCTATCTAAATGCGACAATCAATCTGTGATTAACGGTTATGATAATGCCATTCGTTATACCGATTATTTTTTACATAACGTGATTGATACGCTAAAAGCATATGAACAAGATTATGATGTGGTCATGGTATATATCAGCGATCACGGCGAGAGTTTAGGCGAAAACAATATCTACTTGCACGGTTTGCCGTATGCTATTGCGCCCGATTCTCAAAAGCAAGTACCCGTTATTATTTGGTCGCCTGCTAGCAACAACATTGACAAAAACAGCCTTCTTAAGGTAATTAATCAGCCTGTATCACATGATTTTATTACCCCGACGTTACTTAACTTTTTTAATATTACAACGGACGAGGTCGCGGGCGCGCCAACCTTTTTTAAAACCGCTCCTTAAGCGGATTAACCCAAGTAGAGATAGTATTTATGGCTGAGACAGTCTATGTATAAGATACTTATTATTGAAGATAACCCTGATATCGTTGCCAATATCTACGCTTTTTTTGAGCCTAAAGGTTTTGAGCTAGATAACGCCCATAATGGCATTAGCGGCTTGGCGCTGGCCGCGAATAATCGTTATGACGTTATTCTATTAGATGTGATGCTACCGGGGATGGATGGCACAAAACTATGTAAAACCCTACGCGAAGAGTGGCATAATAAAACGCCGATTCTTATGCTTACGGCCCGTGATACGATTTTGGATAAAGTCGCAGGTTTTGATAGTGGGGCTGATGATTATTTGGTCAAGCCTTTTTCACTCGTTGAATTAGAATTACGTATCAAAGCGTTAATCCGCCGACAGCAAGACGAATACTTTGAGCATAGCATAACGGTTGGTGACGTCACGCTTAATGCGAGCGAGCATAAAGTGATACGTGCAGGTAGCGTGCTTAAGCTGACACCCACTGGGTTTAAAATTTTAAATATACTTATGAGCGCGTCGCCACGCGTCGTCAGTAAAAACGAGCTAGAGGAAAAAGTATGGGGTGAGGATATTCCAAGTAGTGATGCCTTGCGCACTCACTTGCATGGCGTGCGCGTCCAAGTCGACAAGCCATTTGTCACACCGGTGATAGTCACGGTACCAGGTGTTGGTTATCAGATTATAGATCCTAATAAGTGATAAATTATTTGAGGATGAGTGAACGGCTTAACTCAATGATAAGCCGCTGGTATTATAGTCATTCTCAGCTTTTCTAACGCCTTCTACGACGAAGTAAACGCTATGTTTAGTATCGACTCAATCACCAATAAATTCCGCCTGTCTTATTTCGTGTTTGCGATATTGCTTTGCAGCGCTTTCGTCAGTATTTTTATGTATGCTGAAGTGAGAATGGAGCAAGAGCTGGTCAAAGCGCGTTTATTACAGCAGTTAGAGCTTAGCCAAGAAAAAGATGGCGAGCAGGGCGTGTATCACGCAGAACCTGGTATCACCATTTATCGCTATGCTAATGCGCCCAACGATTTAAAAGCTTTGGCAACCGACACCCCGCAAGAAAAACCGATGACGATTGAGACGGCGACAGGGACAACCGATACCAATCTGCATTTTTTCTTTTATCAACAAGGCCAGCAAGACTACATCCTCACTTATCTCGAAAATGATGAGATGGTGATGGGCAATTACCCTGTGCTTGCTATCTTTGAGCATTTAGAAGATATCTTTGCCAATGCGTTAAGGGTGGCGGTTATTCTCAGTCTACTTATCGCCGCCATATTTTCGCAATTAACTGCCAAGCAAATCACCAAGCCTTTATTAGATTTAAAAAAAGCGGTAGAAACCGATCATCAAAACTTAACCGAGTTGACCCATCTGCCCTCTGAAGTCGGTGTATTGGCACGCACTATTGACGAGAAAAACAAAACATTGGAGCAATATCTAAAACGAGAGCAACTGTTTACCGGCGATGTCAGCCATGAGCTGCGTACACCGTTAACGATTATTATGGGGGCGTCAGAGGTGTTGGCTTCTCAATTAGAAAACGACAGGTATTTGAGCGAATTTGCCAATCGTATCAGTAACACCGCAAAAGAAACCTCCGAGATTATTAGTGCATTATTATTACTGTCGCGTGCGCCTGAAAAACTGGACGCGCCGCAAACTTCTATAAACACCATCGCTATCAGTGAAATTGAGCGGCTAAAATATTTACTCCGTTATAAAACCGTCACTTGTACCTTAGTCGCTGAGCAACAATATTTCGCCTACGTCAGACCTGAGCTGCTAAAGATGGCGCTGGGGAATTTAATAAAAAATGCGTTTCAGTATACCGATAATGGCGAAGTGATTATTACTATAGACGCTCAAAAGATAACCGTTAGTGATACGGGTTTGGGCATCGCTGAGGATATGATGCCATTGCTGTACGAAAGGTTTGAGCGTTTTGAGCAGCACAATGCAGACAAGCCATGGGACAAAGAAGCGCTGTCAACAGGCTACTCCAGTTATAAAGTAGAAGGCAGTGGCTTAGGACTTAGCATTGTCCAACGTATCATGAGCCATATGGATTGGCAATTAACCCATCAAGCCAATACGTTAAACGGCTCAGACGGTAGTATATTTAGTATTTATTATAGATAACGTTTATTAACCATCTGCTTAATAGTCCCTTTTGCTTAATGCAGTCTCTGGTTTATATCCTCTTAACGCTTTCTTAACGTCTCATCACTTATACTCAAACCCTGCTGATTTTGCTAATGGTTGATTGTTTAAGTTTCTAACAATCAGTTCCGTAGTTACACGATAATGAGTATAAAGCCATCAATATGAGCACCATCAAATCTACGTCTCCTGACAATGAACCGCTAAGCCATGACGGCAACGATCCAATAAACGCTTCTGAGTTACTGCCACCTGACAATTTTGCGAGTAAGGTGAAAGGTAAAAAAGGGCTGGCTCGTCTTTTAAAGGCGACGGGCTACTCTATAGAGGGCTTTAAAGCCGCTTATAAGTTTGAAGCCGCCTTTAGACAAGTGGTATGGCTGAATCTTGCATTGCTGATGGTTATTACATTGATACCCTTTGGCGTCGCTAGCAAAATGCTGCTTGTAACCGCCTCTTTTTTATCTCTTATTGTTGAGCTTATCAATACAGCTATTGAAGCGAGTGTCGACCATACGTCAACCGAACAGCATCCGTTGGCCAAAATAGCCAAAGATACCGGCTCCGCTGCCCAGTCTTTAGCGTTACTGCTGCTGGTGATTTTGTGGTTACTGGCATTATCAAACCTTTGATAATAAAAGATATTGATGCTTTTTTAGGTTTAGCGGTTACGCAGGATGTCTTAAATGATTTTAGAAAACAATGCCTCTAAAAACAACGCCTCTAAAAACAATGCCCTTAAAAACAATGCCTCTAATTGGGTATGGCTGAAACTATTTTGCTTAACGGTTGTTGCTACTTTGGTGTTTGAGCATAGCCAGCTTGATGTTCGTATTAGTGCGCTTTTTTATGCAAATGGGCAGTGGTTTTTAGAAAAAGGCGCTCAGCCTTATGCGTTTATCTTTTATGATGGCCCAAAAGCGCTATTGATTTTATTGGCTATCTATTTGTTCGCTGTATTAGCCATCAAATCTACAAACCTTTCAAACCATTCTACTATCGTCAATAATGGTCAGTTTAATAAATTTATTATGCCCTTTTCAGTTCGTGAAATCAGCTATTTATTGACGGTTCTTATCCTCGTCCCTTCTACCATTGCCCTATTAAAGGCTGTCACGCATGTTAGTTGCCCTAATCATTTAACACTGTTTGGAGGCAGCTTTGATTATCTTAACCTTGGGCAAAATATAGTGGCGCAAACGCCTGCCAAATGTTTTCCCGCTGCGCATGCTAGCGCTGGGTTTTCTTTATATGGTTTGGCATTTTTGCCCTCTTTGCAGCAGTATCGCTACAGAGTCTTTGAAATAGTAACGGTCTTAGGCTGGACAATGGGGCTTTATAAAATGCTCTTTGGCGATCATTTTTTTAGTCATACTTTAGTATCAATGTTACTGTCATTAACGATTGCGTGTGCGCTTGCCAATGTGTTTTTTAAAAGAGCCACTATAGGCAGTTCAACATAAACTCTCTATCTTTAAAGTTTATGACTACTTTTTCTAAAGAATCTTCCAAAAGCTTTGTTTGTTTAAGAAACCAACAAAGCTTAATCGTTAGGCCGCATAGAAATGTTACTATCACTCTTAAAACTAATAACGATGGCAGTTATTTAATGCTGATTGTTTGCTAGCAGTCGTTTTTAGTATCCATTTATTTAAAACTAAAATAATTAGGAGCAAAACATGGGCTTATTGGTCGATGGTCAATGGCAGGATAAGTGGTATGACACCGAGGCGAGCGGTGGACGCTTCGTACGCGAAGATGCTGGTTTTAGAAACTGGGTAACAGCGGACGGTAGCGCAGGGCCAACCGGCGTGGGTGGCTTTAAAGCCGAAGCCAATCGCTATCATTTATATGTGTCGCTTGCTTGCCCGTGGGCGCACCGCACCACGATTTATCGCAAACTCAAAGGCTTGGAAGATATGATTTCGCTGTCTGTCGTGCATCCCTTTATGGGCGATAAAGGTTGGACGTTTGCAGAAGGTGCTGGCGTGATTGCCGATCCGATTGTCAATGCCAGCTATTTATATGAAGTATATGTCGCTGCCAAGCCTGATTATACCGGACGCGTCACAGTGCCAATATTATGGGACAAAAAAACCAATACCATCGTTAGTAATGAATCGTCTGAGATTATTCGGATGTTAAATTCAGCTTTTGATGAAGTAGGGGCGACGGACGTTAATTTTTTACCAAAAGCGTTGCTTGCAGAAATAGATACGATTAATGAGTTTGTGTACTCAGCGGTCAATAACGGCGTGTATAAAGCAGGGTTTGCCACGACCGAAGCTGCCTATAAAGAAGCAGTAGTAATGTTATTTGATGCGCTTGATACGCTAGAGGTGCGCTTAGCTGACCAACGTTACTTGCTCGGTGATACGATTACTGAAGCCGATTGGCGTTTATTCACCACGCTAGTACGCTTTGATGCGGTATATGTTGGGCATTTTAAATGTAATATTCGCCGTATTGTTGATTATCCCAACCTTTGGGGCTATCTGCGTGATTTATATCAGGTGCTCGGTATCGCCGAGACGGTGAATATCGAGCATATCAAGGCGCATTATTACACCAGTCACGCCAACATCAATCCCACGCGTATTATTCCCGTCGGTCCGCTGCTCGACTTTAACGAACCTCATGACCGTACGCGTTTCTAGCTTTTATTGAGCTTTTTAAATTAAGCTAAGAAAAAACCGCGCTAGCTTCTATAGAAGCTGGCGCGGTTCTTTGTATAAAACGATTTAATTTATATTAAGCGTTATTCAACTGACGAGCCGCTTCTAGGGCAAAATAAGTCAAAATCCCATCAGCGCCCGCACGGCGGAAACCAATCAAGGATTCCAAAATCACCGCATCGGTTAGCCAGCCGTTTTGAATAGCGGCCATATGCATGGCGTATTCACCAGACACTTGATACGCAAAGGTTGGTACGCCAAAGGTGTTTTTAACTTCACGAATTAGGTCTAAGTACGGCTGACCAGGTTTAATCATCACCATATCAGCGCCCTCATTGATATCCATAGCAACTTCGTGCAGCGCTTCGGCGCGGTTGCCAAAGTCCATTTGATACTGTTTTTTATGCCCACCTTTTAAGTTGCCGGCGCTACCAACGGCATCACGGAACGGACCGTAGTAAGCAGAAGCATATTTGGCAGAATAGGCCATGATAGCGGTGTTGACAAAGCCTTCAGCTTCAAAGGCATCACGCATAGCTTTGATACGGCCATCCATCATATCACTTGGCGAGATGATATCAGCGCCTGCGCGAGCGTGGACGAGTGCTTGCTTGACCAAGACTTCGACGGTTTCATCATTGACCACATAGCCGCTGTCATCGAGCAGACCGTCTTGACCGTGAGAGGTATAAGGGTCTAGCGCCACATCAGTCATTACCACCATTTCTGGTACGGCATCTTTGACCGCTTTAACGGCGCGCGCGCTTAAGCCATTTTCATCATAAGCCGATTTGCCATCAGGCGTTTTTAATGAATTATCAATGACAGGGAAGATGTCGATAGTGGTGACGCCCTCTGCTAATAATTCTTTGGCATAATTGATCAACAGATCAATTGATAGGCGCTCAACGCCTGGCATACTAGCTATGGCTTCGCGCTTGTTTTCGCCTTCTAAAACAAAAACAGGGGCGATAAAGTGCTTAGGATGCAGCTCAACTTCACGAATCATCGACCGCACGTTATCGTTATAACGCAAGCGACGCAAGCGGGTTTCAGGGAATTGACGGTTAAAAGTATAAGTCATGATTTTTCCTTATTTGATTTTAAGCATGGTTATTTATAAGCTTTATTAAGCAAGCTGTTTTAAGACTGGTTTTTATAAGATTGGTATCATTAAGAGAATAAAAAGGTCGTTGGTATAATGTTGTACGATAACTGGCACTACTATAACCAATAGTGACTATCGAAAGCAAAAAGCCCTACCAAGTCGGCAGGGCTAATTGTAGATATCGACTATCAAGGTGAGGAAAATTTTCCCACAACCTTTAGAGCTACTTAACGCTCATTAATCTTCGTGACCGGTACTTGCTCAACATTGGCCTCTTTGCTAGTGGTCTTTTCAGTAACCACGCCGACAGCAGCGTCTGTTTTGCCATCATTATTGACATCGACAACAGCCGTTGGGTTAAAAGTTGCTTTCTCTATTGGCTGTGCCTGCTTAATCGCTTGCGCTTCTTGTGCAGAAGCCACGCGAGCTGAGCTGGCAGCTTCGATAGCATCGACCGCTTTGGCTTTATTGCTATTTGCCGGTAGATTGACCAATTGCACTAAGTTTTTATGCGGTACAGGAATGACCGTTGGTACATCAAGATTAGCACCGCCACCTAGCACTTGATAAAGCTCGATTTGGCTGATGATTTTTTGTAGCTCTAAGTCCAAGATACCTTGTTGCGTTGAGAATAGCGAACGCTGCGCATCGAGTACGTCTAGGTAGTTGGCAATACCCGCTTTAAAGCGCGCATCGGCAATCTGATACGTTTGTTCAAAGTTATCTTGCAGACGGTACTGCGCGGCCAACTGGTCACCCAATGTCGCGCGTGTCGCTAGGACGTCTGATACTTCACGGAACGCGGTTTGAATAGAGCGCTCGTAGTTTGCTAGCGTCTGTTCGCGCTCAATTTTCGCCACATCATAATTGGCATCTAAGCGTCCCGCATCAAAAATAGGCACGCTAATGCTTGGACCAAATGACCAGCCAACCGAACCACTTTTGAATAAGTCATCCAAACTGCCACTACTCAGACCTACGCTACTGGCTAAGCTGATAGATGGGAAGTAAGAGGCGCGCGCTACTTCGATATTGGCACCAGCCGCTTTTAGACTGTACTCTGCTTCCAATACATCAGGGCGATAGCGCAGCAATTCACTTGGTAAGCCGGCGCTAAATATCTGCTGGCTTGTGATATTGCTGACCGCAGGCGCTGGAATAAGATTGGTTGGAATGGGTCCACCGACCAAAAACTGCAGCGCGTTACGCGATCTTAAAATACTGCTTTGCGCCTGTAAAACGGCAAGTCTGGCATTTTCTAGTGACGCACTGGCTTGCAAAGACGGCAGTTTGGGATCTATACCTGCTTCAAAGCGTTTATCAGCGATAAATAGAGACTTCTCACGGCTTTCGACCGTCGCTTCAGCCAGTTTTAACTGCGCAAGGCTATAGCTTAAATTGGCATAACTTTGAGCGATATTACTAATCAAGCTGATTTGGGTGGTGTCTTTCGCTGCCGTAGTCGCTAAAAAGTTCTGTAACGCTTGTTCTTTTAAGCTGGCGATTTTACCCCAAAAATCTAACTCATAGTTGGCCAAGCCAAGATTGACATTATATGAGCTGTTAGGGTTTTTATCCGTTCTGTTTTGCGCTTGACGCGTATAACCACCGCTACCATCAATTCTAGGCAGGTCATTGAGATCAGTAATTTGATACTGCGCGCGTGCTTTCTCAATTGCCAAACGTGCACTTTCAAAGTCTTTGTTGTTCTCTAAGCCTAACGCAATCAGACCTTTTAAGCGCTCGTCGCTATAAAACTCCTGCCAGCGCTGCGCGGCAATACTGGCTTGATTGGCGCTGCTGACCGTTTCTTTGTCGAACGCGCCATAGGTTTGCTCGATAGGCACGTTTGGTTCAGCAAGCACAGGGCGCATATCCGCTTTTGGAATGGTGTTACAAGCAGCCATGCTCAATGCTAAGGCGGTGAGGCCAATGAGGCGACCGCCATTTTTACGCAGTACTGTTAGCGCTGGTTGGGCAGTGGTAGCTATAGAGGCTACCGCTGCTGAGTTTAAGGTAAAGTTTTTTTGAGCACTCATTGTATATTATCTCCAAAGCTTGCAGGCTGATAACTATCAGAAGGCATTGGGTCAGAAGGTGTTGGGTTTTGCGGGCCAGGTGTGCCGTCGTCACCGTCATCTTTATTGTTGGGTTTATTATTCTCATATTTGTAAGGGAATAAACTACGTACCCAAATAAAGAACATTGGAATAAAGAAGATACCTAATAACGTCGCGGTGACAACACCACCTACCACGCTGGTACCAATGGCGTTTTGACTGCCTGAGCCCGGACCTGTGGCGATGAATAATGGCACAACACCAAGTCCAAACGCAAGTGAGGTCATGATAATTGGACGCAGACGTTGACGCGCCGCTATCATAACCGCTTCTTTTAGCGTATTACCTTCTTCTTGATGTTCTTTTGCAAACTCAATAATCAAGATAGCGTTTTTGGCTGATAGACCAACCACCGTTAGTAGACCAACTTGCAAGTAGATATCGTTATTAAAGCCGCGTAGCCAGGTAAATATCACCGCACCTAGCACCCCAAGCGGGATGACCAATAGTACAGAGAAGGGGATGGACCAGCTTTCATATAGAGCGGCGAGACATAAGAATACCACCAAGATCGACAGGGCATAAAGCATCGGCGCTTGGGCACCTGACTTTTGCTCTTCAAGTGACATACCCGTCCACTCATAGCCGATACCTTCAGGTAGCTTTTGCATCATCGCTTCCATCGAGCTCATCGCTTCACCCGTACTAAGACCAGGGGCGGCGCTACCTTGGATATTCATTGACGGTAAGCTGTTATAACGGGTCAGACGCGGTGAGCCTGATTGCCATTCACTGCTTGAGAACGCATCAAATGGAATCATTTCACCGGCATCATTACGAACATACCATTTGCCGATATCATCAGGATTGGTACGACTGCTTGGCTCGCCTTGGACAAACACGCGCTTAATACGACCACGGTCAACGAAGTCATTGATATAGCTTGAACCCCAAGCAGTAGAAATCACGCTATTAATATTAGCCAATGACAGCCCATAAGCAGCGGCTTGCTCTTGATTGATATTAATTTTTAACTGCGGCGCATCTTCTTGTCCGTTTGGACGCACGCCTGTTACTTGATCGTTTTGCGCAGCCATACCGAGCAGCATATTACGTGCTTCAAGTAAGCCTTCATGGCCGACGTTACCCGTATCTTGAATCATCAAATCAAAACCACTGGCGTTACCTAGTTCGGTAATAGCTGGCGGTACAATCGCAAAGACTTGCGCTTCATTTAACTGGGTAAAGAAATAGCCCATCGCTCGACCAGCGACCGCTTGTGCGGTATTTTCATCGCCGCTTCGCTCCGCCCAGTCTGTCAAACGTACGAAAGCCAGACCCATGTTTTGACCTTGACCGGCGAAACTGAAGCCTGCCACAGAGAACACAGACGCCACGTTGTCTTTTTCTTGGGTTTCATAATAGTTGGTGACTTTTTCTAGTACCGCTTCCGTTTCATCAAGCGTCGCCCCAGCAGGAAGCTGTACTAAGGTAAACATAATACCTTGGTCTTCCTCGGGTAAAAACGAGCCCGGAATACGTAAGAATACCACGGCCATGACGCCGATAATGGCGGCATAACCGATTAAGTATAACCACTTAAATTTAAAGCTTTTACCGACAGAATTTTCATACTTACGGCTGACTTTATAAAAAGAGCGGTTAAACCAACCGAAGAAACCTTTTTGCTCTTCAGTAGATCCTTTCTCGTGGCTCTTACTACGTTTTAGCAAGGTCACACATAGGGCAGGGGTAAAGATAAGCGCCACTAATGCTGACAGTACCATGGCGGTAATCAAGGTAATGGAGAACTGACGATAAATGACACCGGTTGAGCCACCAAAGAAGGCCATCGGTACGAAAACGGCCGATAGAATCAAGGCGATACCGACAACGATTTTACTAATCTCGCCCATCGATTGTATGGTCGCGTCTTTAATGGAAATATGAGGGTCTTCTTCCAAGATACGCTCAACGTTTTCGACGACAACGATGGCGTCATCGACCAGTAGACCGATGGACAATACCAAGGCAAACATGGTTAATACGTTGATACTAAAGCCAGCAATATATAAGACGGCAAAAGTACCTAGTAATACCACGGGTACAGCAAGCGTTGGAATAATGGTCGCGCGCCAGTTCTGTAAGAAAATGAACATGACGATAAAGACTAAAACAATCGCTTCGATGAGTGTTTTGACTACTTGCTCAATAGACAAACGTACAAATGGCGTGGTGTCATAAGGAACAACGGTCGTCAGATTTTTTGGGAAATTCTGTTCAAGCTCCGCCATACGAGCGCCAACGGCTTCACGAGTTTCAAGCGCGTTTGCACCACCCGCCAAAGAAATACCGAGACCAGCGGAACTCTGCCCATTATAAAGCGCAGTCACACTATAGTTTTCACTACCGATTTCAACTTTTGCAACATCACCTAGGCGAACCTTCGCCCCAGAGGTATCGGTTTTTAATAAGATATTTTTAAATTCTTCAGGGGTTTGTAAATAGCTTTGCACGGTAACCGTGGCGTTAATAACCTGTCGATCCGTATCTGCAGGCGCTTGTCCTAATTGGCCAGCAGACACCTGCGCGTTTTGCGCACGTACGGCATTGACCACATCAGCTGGCACCAAGTTATAACTACGTAGCAGCGAAGGATCAAGCCAGATACGCATGGCATAGGCTGAACCAAACACCTGCACTTCACCAACACCTTCGACACGGCTGAGCTGGTCAACGACGTTTGAGTTGATATAGTCAGCAATATCGCTGTTATCCATACTGCCGTCTTCAGAGATAAACCCTTGTACCATTAAAAAGCTACTAGAGGATTTATTGACGTTGACGCCTTGACGCTGTACGGACTCAGGGAGTGAGCTCATCGCGGCTTGCAGTTTGTTCTGTACCTGTACCTGTGCGGTATCAGGATCGGTACCGTTTTCAAAGGTAAGCGTTACAGATGCGCCACCATTTGACGAGCTCGATGATGACATATACATCAAGCCATCAAGCCCTTTCATACGTTGTTCGATAATCTGAACCACTGAATCTTCAACGGTCTGCGCGTTCGCACCAGGATAGCTTGCGCTCACCGAAATGGTCGGCGGTGCGATGCGTGGATACTGCTCAATCGGTAGGTTAATAACCGATATTACCCCGATGAGCATGACCAAAATAGCCATCACCCAAGCAAAAATAGGGCGATCAATAAAAAAACGTGACATAGTATATTCCTAGTCTTCCTATCTTTGAATGGAATTAGTTAGCGGTAGATTCTGCTGGTTTTTTAGCAGAGGTATCTTTACTAGCTGGCTTATCCATCGCTTTTGCGGCTTGCTGCGGCGTTTGAGCAGTTGGCGCGCCCGGCTTAGCAGGGGCAGCATTTGGATTTTCTAAAGGTTTGGCGACGACTTCTTGCTCAGGTTTGACCTTTGAGCCACCGATCACCACCACTTTATCCCCTGCTTTTAAGCCATCAGTGACGACCCACTGATCTTTGTAGGTGCCATTAATAGTGACAGGACGTACTTGGATTTTGTTATTTTCATCAACGATATAAACTTGCGTTTCGCTTTTCGGTGTCCGCATTACTGCGCTTTGTGGCACTAAAGCGGCGTTAGTGATGACGCTTTGAGTCAAGCGCGCACTGACATACATACCCGGCAACAAGATATTATTCTTATTAGGGAAGACTGCACGTAAGGTCACAGCACCCGTTGACTCATCAACTTTTGCTTCTGATAACGCAAGCTCGCCACGTACCGGATACGTTGAGCCGTCCTCTAATACCAACTCAACCGAATTCATACCTGCTTGTGCTTTACCAGCAGAAATTTGCTGGCGTAGTTTAAGCAGCTCAGAGGATGACTGGCTGATATCGACATAGATAGGATCTAAGCGCGAGATGGTCACTAAAGGATCTGGTTGTCCGGCGCTAACCAAGGTACCAGCAGTAACGCTAGAGCGGTCAGTACGACCTGCGAGCGGCGCTCGTACGATAGTACGGTTGAGATCTAGTGTACTGGCTTGTAAGTTTGCTTTTGCCGTTTGGATGCCAGCTTTAGCGCTCTCAATACCAGCTTCGGTTTGCCCAATCGCCGCACGCGCGCTTTCGACTGCTGCTTGCGCGGTGCGAACTTGGGTAACCGCTTGGTCGTATTGCTGCTTTGAGATGGCATCAATTTCGATCAAACCTTGCAAACGATTTAAGTCATTTTGTGCTTGCGATAAAGACGCTTGGCGACTGACCAGCTCAGCTTTGGCATTGGCGTTGTTTGCTAAAGCTGTCTGATAATTGGCTTCAGCTTGTTGAATGGCCGCCTGCCCACTGGTGATAGACGTCGCGTAGTTGTCGGTATTGATACGGTATAAAGGTTGGTCTTTTTTGACGTTGCTGCCTTCGCGGAACAACACCTCGTCAATAATCCCGTTTACCTGTGGGCGAACGTCGGCGGTTTGGTAAGCGGCGGTACGTCCAGCAAAGGTTTGTACTTGCGGTACGGTATCTAGAGTGACAGTCTGAACGTTGACGACGGCAGGTGGCATCTGCTGCTGCGCCGCTGCCCCAGCTGCGTCCTCATTTTTATCACAGCCGACCAATACAGCGCCAGATAGTACAGATGCTATTACAAGCGCAAGAGTAGAGTGCTTCATCAATGTCCTCGGCAATATAAATATCATATAATAATTACAGTTTAAAAAGTTTATGGATAAATCTTAACGAAGTAAATATGAAACGTAATATGTCTTTACCGCTGTTAGAGTTCATTACTAAATAGATAATATAATAACTAAACACACAACAATCGGCTAAGCAGATTTAAAGTAATGCATGATTATAAACTATAGGGTATACCCCACAGTCAAGATGCAAAAAAACCTTCATCTGCCTTGTGATAAGCTCATTTCTCAATAAAGATCTAACAACCATTGATAATACAAGCGTAACCTTCTAAATACTTTGTAAGATTGGTAATGAATACAGCGCCAAAATATTGTTAAATTTTGTTTTTTTAAATATAATTTAGAGATAGTAGCAAGAAAACCATATAAAAATACAGTAGAAAATGGCATGTACAGAAAAACGGTGTTTTAGCAATACTTAAGTGTGAACGCTAAAATTTCAGGGAAAAATAAGAACAATTGAACGAAGAAAGCGATGGGTAATGAGAAAGCTGCGTGTATAGCAATCTTATTTTCTCATTTTATTTATTTTATTATTATAAAGTAAAACTTAACTAAAAATTAAATAGTCACATATTTTTTTTATTGATGCTTAAACATTTTAAGCATCAATAATATTTTTAAGCATCAATAATATGTTGGCTAGCAATATTTACACTAACCGCGCGCTGGCAAGTTCAGTCAGCTGATATAGCCCTTGACGGTAGCGGTTGTCAGGTAAGCTGCTTAGCGCTTGCTGAGCCAGTTTGGTTTCTTCCAAAGCACGCTGTTTACAGTATTCAAGCGAACCTGACTGACGGACGAGCTCGATAAGCTGCTCAGCGTTTGGTGTTTTACCCGTTTGCACCGCAAGTCGTAATTGCTCATAGCCTGCTTTATCGCTGTCTTTTAATAGTTCAAGCGCTTTAATGGTGGGCAGCGTAGGTTTGCCTTCTGCCAAATCATCGCCCAAATTCTTGCCCATCACTTCACTATCGCCACTGTAGTCGAGTACATCATCGACGATTTGAAAAGCGTTACCGAAATGCTGACCAAAATCAGCCAATGCTTGCAAGTGCTCGGTTTTATTTTGCAAAATAGCCGCGCCTTGGGTCGCCATCATAAATAAGCGCGAGGTTTTGCCATCGATAATATTGAGGTAGTCTTGTTCAGTGGCTGCAGGGTTATGCTGATGCTGTAGCTGTAAGACTTCGCCCTCAGCGATATCACAGGTGCCATCGGAGAAGACCTGCAATAACGGCAAGCTTTGAAAACCAACCAACAAGTTAAAAGCGCGAGCAATCAAATAGTCGCCGACCAGCACAGCAGTGGCGTTGTCCCAAGTGGCATTAGCCGTTGGTTTGCCACGGCGCTGACCTGACTCATCAATCACATCATCATGTACCAAGGTTGCCGTATGCAGCATCTCAGTAATCGCCGCCAGATGCATCGCTTGTTGCGATGGCTCGTCGCTAAACATGCGCGCGCACAATAAGGTAATCAGCGGGCGCATACGTTTGCCGCCAGCATTAATCACATGCTGCGAAACGCTCATCACCAATTGGACTTTAGAATTCAAGCTGCCAAAGACTTGCTTATCCATAATCTCAAAATCGTTAGCAACGATACTTTGGATATCAGCATAGCTTAGCGTATCGGCAGAGCTTGGCGTACTGGTTAGAACGTTTAATGGCGTGGTCGAGGTTGCGGCGGCGTTCGATAAAGAATTACTGGTCATAATGAGTCGTCATACCAATGAAAAAAATGAAAAATGAGTTTAGATAGCGGTCTATTTATAATAATGCTTGCAGCAAATAATAGTTAGGCTAGCGTTTGACGCATAATAGCATAGCTGTTTAGGTCAATGGTTGATTTAAGTATAGCAGAAAGTAAGTTAGGACTTTTAATATAGCGACGTGTTGTCCTTTTGATTTCTATCATTTTTAAAAGTTAACTGGTTAGATTTTTTTAATTAGTCACTTATGTTAGCAACATTTTATTAATAATAGTCGTTAATAAGGTTTATATTTACAAAAACCTGTAAGTCACTGATAATATAAGCTATAATAGCGGCTGTTGGATTTTAACCCATTCGCGTTCGTTATAGTATATCTACATAGAGCGGTTTATCTTAACATCGGTAGTCACTACCTTTGTCAGTGAAATCTATCGCTTTTTTTGAGAATTATATCAATCGCTATGATTGTTATTACCACCTTGCAAAAACAAGAGGCGCGGCTTGCTTTTATGAGCAAAAAGCCGTAAAATCTTGCCTTTAATTTTTCCCTGTCGTGTTCGTTATTGAAGCGTTGATATAACATCAGCCACGGCACACGGGTTAAACGGAGTCAGACAATGTACGCAGTAATCAAAACTGGTGGTAAACAGCACCGTGTTGTGGTCGATGAGCTTTTAAAAGTTGAATTACTAAAAGCAGAAAAAGGCGAAACAATCAAATTTGAAGACGTATTGATGGTTGTTGACGGTGAAACTGTCAAAATCGGTCAACCTATCGTTGAAGGCGCTAGCGTAGAAGTTGAAGTAGTTGAGCATGGTCGCGGCGAAAAAATCCGTATCATCAAACACAACCGTCGTAAGCATTATCACAAAGAGCAAGGTCACCGCCAATGGTATACCTTGTTAAAAATCAAAGCGATTAATGCCTAATTATTCACTTAGCAATGACTGCTAAATAGCGCACTAAATGCTTAAGAGTTGTCGCATTAGCGATAAGTCACATTAACAAGGAGATTTTCTCATGGCACATAAAAAAGCTGCCGGTTCGAGCCGTAACGGTCGTGATTCAAACCCAAAAATGCTAGGCGTTAAAATCTTTGGTGGCCAAGCTATCACAGCTGGTAACATCATCGTACGTCAACGTGGTACAGAATTCCACGCAGGCGAAGGCGTTGGCATGGGTCGTGACCATACTTTATTTGCACTAAATGACGGTGTGGTAAAGTTTGCGACCAAAGGTAAATTCAACCGCCGTTATGTTATGGTTGAAAGCGCATAGTTGCCCATCTAGATTATTTAGTTATTAACTAACATAATCCGATGACTAAAAAAGCCCTTATTACCCTTTGGTAGTAAGGGCTTTTTTATGGCGCTCATTTACATGAAAAACAGCTAAAGCAAAGAATAAACAGCGCCATATTCTGTGTAACGCTGTCGGTTACAAGCGCGTATGGCAACGGTAGTAATGATTGCAAATCATGACTAGGCGCGTAATAAAAAAACTGGCACACTGTCTGCATTGTTTACTGACGTCGATTTTTTGGCGCGAGATAAGCACTTATTGAAAACAAAAATTTTAATTAACACGTATTATTTTTATGCTATTTTGCATTTGAGAGAGGATTTATAATGACTGTATTATCAAAAAAAACTACTTTAAAACAAAAATTAATGGGTGGCGCTTTAACAGGCTTATTGATGACTGCACTTGGGGTGGCAGCGCCGATGGTGGCATTGACCCAAACGGCAAGCGCTGCTCCTGCGGATAATTTAACGGCCGCTAAACGTTTAAATAAGCTGTTAAGCAACACCAAAAGCATGACCGCTAATTTTAGCCAAACCACCAAAGGCGCGAATAGTGGCACTTTTAGCGGTACCATGAGCGTCCAGCGTCCAAATAACTTCCGCTGGGAAACCAAATCACCGTCAGAACAGCTCATTGTGGCGAATGGTAGCTCAATGTGGATTTATGACAAAGATTTGGAACAAGCGACAAAGCAAAATGTCGATAGCCAAGTAGGTAACACGCCAGCGTTATTGTTATCGGGTGATCCAAGTAAGATTGATAAAAACTTTAAAATCACCCAGCCTTATGCCAATAAAAACTACTATGTGCTCTATCCAAAATCAGATAGCGCCAGCTTTAAGAGCTTATCGATGAGTTTTAGCGGCGGCAAACCTGTGATGATGGTGCTGAATGATACGCTAGGACAAACCACGACGATTAAGTTTAGCGGTATTAAAATGAACCCAAGTATCAATAGCAGTCAGTTTAAATTCACGCCGCCAAAGGGCGTTGATATTATTAATCAATAATTCTTTTACTGATTGAGCCTATAAAAAAAGGACACGCTTATAAAGCCTGTCCTTTTTTATTGCTATAAGTCCAAGATATACAGATTTTACTTTAATCGATAAGAAATAACGACTTGCTACTAAGACAAAGCTTTGATGGCTTCCATATCGGGCAGTGGCGGTAGCTCATCTAAACTGGTTAATCCAAACGCATCTAAAAATTGCGCTGTGGTATGTAGCAGTGCAGGGCGCCCCAAAGTTTCTTTATAACCTTTCTCTTCAATCCAGCCTTTATCAAACAGTTGACGCAAGATATTACTTGATAGCGTCACACCGCGCACGTGCTCGATATCACTACGGGTCACAGGCTGCTTATAGGCGATGACACTTAAGGTTTCAAGCAGGGCTTGGCTCAGGCGCTCTTGACGCTGAGGAAAGACACGCTGGATTAATGCACTATAGTCGTCGGCAACTTGCAGTCGATAGCCGCTAGCCGTTTCATGTAAGGTCAGCACACCAGTATCCAAACGTTGTTGTAATAGCGCTAACGCTTGCGTAAGCTCTTTAGTGTTTAATGACAGATATTTTTTTAAAATACTGGCAGTCAGGGGCGCTTCTGAAGCGTGAAGGAGTACTTCGATATGCTTGCTGATTTCTTCTAAATCTTGATTTTGCTTATCTGTCATTGCACGTATTCTCTGTTAAAACCATTAAGCTAGCCACTGTAACGTTAATTGTCCTATATGGCGGTCTACAGCAGACTGATTGTCAGCAGCTGGTTGGAGCTCTGAATGATTATTTACGACACCAACCAACTGCCGTTTCATCAGCTCAAGTACGGCGACAAAACTGACTACGACGCCTATCTTACCTTGGGATTTATCCAGTAGTTCATAAAACGAGCGCGCACCATCCGTGCTTAGTTGTCTGCTAATACTAGCGATACGATCAGAAAGAGGCACTGCATCAACTTTGATATTATGTATTTGATAGTCGGGCTGTAACTGCATTTTAAATAAGCTATCAATCAAAAGGTTTGGCGAATAATTGGGCAGTTCGGCATTCATAACGTCTAGACTTGGCACACTGACCAGCGCCAAAAATACATCGCGCTCGAGACGTACCAGATTGTCCAAACGTTGACTGGCCACTTTGATTTGCGCATATTCTTCAAGGCGTTCAATCAGCTCAGCTTTTGGGTCGCGCTCATCGCTTGGCGTTTCAGGCCTTGGTAGTAGCAGCTCGGTTTTAATGGCAATCAAGGTCGACGCCATCAGCAGATAGTCACCGGCCAATTCAAAATGCTCGGTATCTAGCTCACTAATATAAGCCAAATACTGCTCAGTAATCGGCAATATCGGCATTTGGGTGAGATCGACATTATTCTTTTTGACCAGATATAATAAAAAATCTAAGGGTCCAGCAAATTGCTCAAGCCAAATGGCAAAGGCTTGCGGTGGTACATAGAGATCTTCTGGTAGATGCTGCACTGGCGTCTGATAAATACGCAGCGCCATATCATTATTGATTGAAATACGATGTTTGCCATTGTTATCCATAAACTTAGCGTTTTTATGCAGGCTTACGGAAAACGCGGCTTTTGGTAAAGCCGCTGTTTCATTTTTCAATACTGTCTGCACCTTTAGCATCCGCCCTGATTACTGTGAGTAAAAGTAATCAAAGACTTACTTAAGCTTAGCAAGGGGGCGAATACCAATAGCGCGGCGCGTCTTATCGAGCTGTTTACGGCTATGGCGACGGGCTTTTTCTGCGCCCATTTGTAAGATTTCTTCTAGCTCTTTTGGATTGGCCATCAGTTCCTCATAACGAGCACGGAATGGGGCAATCTCGCTATTGATTTTATCAAACAATGCTTGCTTGGCATCGCCCCAGCCAATACCAGCTGCATATTGATCACGCATATCAGCAATCTCCGCAGGCGTTGCAAAGGCTTTATAAATCTCAAAAAGGGCAGAATCATCAGGGTCTTTCGGTTCAGCAGGCAGTTGTGAGTTGGTGACAATCTTCATGATGGCTTTATGCATTTGCTTTTCAGGACTGACTTGTGGATTAGGGTCACCGAATAGAGGAATGGTGTTGCCATAGCTCTTACTCATTTTGCGACCATCAAGTCCTGTCAATAGCGGGATATCTTCATCAACAACCGCTGATGGTAGCGTAAAGAGAGGTTTATAACGATGGTTAAATGTACCAGCGATATCACGTGCCATCTCGATATGCTGTACTTGGTCACGACCGACGGGTACATGAGTCGCATTAAACATCAAGATATCGGCCGCCATCAGCACTGGATAGCCAAATAGACCCATATTGATCCCTTGATCTGGATCAACGTCGGCTTTTTCGGTATTGATATCGACAGCCGCTTTATAAGCGTGCGCGCGGTTCATCAGCCCTTTGGCGCATGAGCAATTTAAAATCCATGCAAGCTCTGGAATCTCTGGCACATCAGATTGACGATAAAAGGTCACACGTTCAGGGTCAAGACCACAGGCAATCCATGTCGCGGCAATGATTTTGGTCGATTCATGAATGACAGCAGGGTCATAACAGCCGATAATGCCATGATAATCGGCCAAAAAGAAAAAAGCCTCATCATCACTGTCTTGAATCGATTGAATGGCTGGGCGAATGGCGCCAACGTAATTACCTAAATGAGGAATGCCCGTCGGTTTGATGCCGGTTAGGATACGTTTACTTTCTTGTTTAGAACTGTCTACAGCTGTGTCAGTTTGAGTACTCATGAAAAATCCGTTATTTTATTTCTCACATCGTTATTTATGCAGGTGAGTTATTGATATGAGTGAGTTATTAAAATAGATAAGTTATCGAGGTAAATAATAGAGCTGATAAAATATCAGCTGCAAAGTATAGCAAATTTCGCAGCTATTTTTTGGGGAATCAAAACCTACTTATAAATATCGGTACGACCGTTAGGGCTGTTTTTAAAGCGACGATGGAACCACATCCATTGGGTCGGATCGATACGAATCAAGCCTTCTAGCACCTCGTTAATGCGGGTCGCGTCGGCAACCTCGTCATCGCTCGGATAGTTCTCTAGCTCTGGCGTAATGGTCAAATGATAATGCGGACGTTTGCCCTTTGGTAGGTTATCAGGCGTTTGCCGATAAGTATGCAGGGCCATGATTGCCGGTGGGTTTTGCTTGTCACCCAATTTTGCCATCCGCCGAGAAGCAGTAATAGTAGCAGCGGGCACACCAAAGAACGGCGCCATGACACCTTGCTTAAGACCATAATCTTGGTCAGGTGAGTACCAAATCACATGTTTAGCTTTAATAGAATTAACAAGACTACGCATGTCACGGCTGGCAATCTGCTTGCCAAAAATCTTAGTACGTCCGTTATAAATGAACCAATCAAGAAGCGGATTGTTTTGCGGGCGGTACATACAATCGGTGGCAAAAAACTGCGTGCAGAGCATGCCGCCAAGATCGAGCATCGTATAATGGGCCCCAAGTAAAATCACAGGTCGACCTTGGTTTTGGGCATTCACTAGGTGCTGTAAGCCCGAGATAGAAACCGTACGGGTAAAAATATTAGGACGATACCAAGCGCATAAGGTCTCGAACACCCCAATACCTTGATTGACAAAAACTTGCTTTGCCATCAGTTCGCGCTCAGCTTCGGGCTTTTCTGGAAAAGCCAATCTTAAATTAATTAAGGTATCACGTCTGCGCGAGCCGGCTAGTTTATAGATTGAAATACCCAGTTTACGACCCAACCAAAATTGCCAACGCAGTGGCAGATATATCATCGGCATGATAATTGCCAATAACAGCCAGATACCCCAATACTTTGGTAATAAAAACTGCCACTGAAAGGGTTTCTTTTCTGCTTGCGCCGTTTGCTTATGCGTTTGCGTAATTGTAGGCATGCCAGCAGGAATGGCGGGCGACTTAACCATTTCACTCTGTTTATTATGCTTACCTGTAGGCGGCGGCATATCCGTTTTTGATGGGTTACTAGGATCGTATTGTTCGGGGGCTTTCATAATGAGCACAGTGTAATAAAAGTTATTATTATGATGGGGGAGCACGGCTAAGTTTGCAAGCAGGATTTAATAAACTAACGACAACGAGAGCTAAGGACTTTAAACTATTAGGCATTTAAACAATATAGTCAAAATATCCTAAAAACACTACGGTACTGCTGATATCAATTTTTTGTAGCCTCTGTCTGCGCAGGCACAGCAAGCAAGAAAAATGGATATCAGCAGTGCGTGATGTATCGATATTACTTTTCACTCACTATAGAGTTAAAACAGCAGCGCTAAAAAACA